>NZ_JANRHH010000019.1 GCF_030433435.1 Polycladomyces subterraneus | reverse complement strand
CAATGAACCATTTGCGCTTCTTCTTGTTGAGCTTCGCCGTTCCTTGTTTGGCCATTCCGTCGATGATCCGATCCAGCCATTGTTGATGATATGACCGAGCCACAACCGGCACACCGATACGCTTCTCCAGCATAGGGAACGACACCGTGTAGAAGTTGCCGTTTTTCTCGACTTTCAGGTTCTGATTGTTGAACGAACACCACATCTTCCTGAATACCCGAGCTTGTTGGTGTTTCTTCTGCGATTTCACATCCCGGATCGTTTGGTTAATGATGGCAGACGGGAACTTCTCGTCAGAAAACTCCTTGAAAATCTTGCTGGTCGCCTTGTTCACGTTGGAATGAAGCAAAAGCCAGTTTGCAAACTCCATGTTGATCTGTGTCATTCGTTCATACATGGCTTGTTTGAATTTGGTTGGTTTATACAGTTCCAACTTGAGTGTGACGGTGGGCATCCATTCACCCCCTTTTCTTGTGTTCTTCCACATATCGCTGGATCGTTTCTCTTGAAACGTTTCCAGCTGTACTAACAAAGAATGAGCGTGTCCACCAGCTGAGCAAATGAGACAAGTAATTGAAATCTTGCCTCAGTTTTCTAGAAGTCACCACCTTCAATTTTGCCATGATGCCAGATGGCGAATCACTGGGTAAACAGATGACAGTGATCTGGCATCACTTCCATGGCAAGGATATCCCAGCCGCTTTCCTAACAGATGTCTTTCACCAACTGTTTGAATCGCTCTTCCACTTGGTTGATCAACACTTTTCTGCGATAACGTGGGCAGAAAACAAAGTGGTAGTGAATCAGAGATACCGTCTTTTTGGTCCTTCTCTAAGCGCCCTCTTCAGAGGGCTTAGAGCTAACGCCGCCTTTCATCCAGACGATTGAAATACCCCAAGGGTACTTCCTATGGGCGCCGTAGGCTTTCAGGTGACTTTTTCTGCAAAAAAGAGCCCTCCGAATGAAAAGGACGGCACTCTTATCCTAGCTGTCAGCTCGGTAAAAATCAACCCAGGACATTCATACTATTTATCTCTAGTACAAAAAAAATAATACCTACCATCCCACTTGGAAGCAGGCAATTTGTCCGATAAACCTACTCTCTAAGCAAAAATATGGGAATAACAGGGTTCATTTGGAATCTTAATGTTTCATTGTAGGATTGAAACTTCTGGAGACATGGAGTTGAGCTATTCTCAAAGGGCTTAGGATTTGACTAAATGATGCGAATTTAATCAGCCGACTGACGAAAAATACACGGGAGCCGCTTCCGCACTGGTGTACTACATAACGGAAGGAGGCTCCCGAATGAAGCTACTCTTGTCCGGATTAAGCCTTTTCTCTCGATCCTGTTTCCGAAGAGCTCAAAGCTCGCTTATGAAAAAGGCCCCTTCCTCTGGGCCTTTGAGAATCATTTATCCCCGTTTTTGTACGGGGCGGACGATCACCTCATTGACGTTAACATGCTCCGGCTGGGACACCGCGTAAACGACGGCGGCGGCGATATCCGCTGCATCCAGGAACACCATATCTTTACTTCCTTTGAGGAAGGTATCCCGCACTTCCTGATCTGTGATGTGCTGGGTCAACTCGGTCGCCACCGCACCCGGTGAAATATTGGTCACGCGGATGCCCAAACGGGACAATTCCTTCTCGATTCCTTCAGAAAAAGCACGCACCGCGAATTTGGTCGCACAGTAGACGGCTGCGGACGGGAAGATCTCGTGTCCGGCCACGGAGGAGACGTTGACGATATGGCCGCTTCCTTGTTCCAGCATTGTCGGCATGACGGCATGGACGCCGAACAGTACCCCTTTGATGTTGACGTCCACCATCCGCTCCCACTCATCCACATGGTCGTTTTTCAAGAAGGACAACAGCATAACCCCGGCGTTGTTGACCAGAATATCCACTCGGCCGAATCGTTCTTTCGTTTTTTCCACCAACCGCTCCACATCTTCCCGTTTCGTCACGTCGGTGGGTACAACCAGAGATTGCGCACCCGTTTCCTGACCGATGGTGGCAGCCAACTTCTCCAGACGATCCGTACGGCGGGCAGCCAGTACAACATCAGCCCCCGCACGGGCCAGCTCCAGAGCAGTCGCTTCCCCGATCCCACTGCTGGCCCCAGTGACGATAGCCACTTTCCCTTTTAATTCAGCCATAGTGAGTCTCCTTCCTATTGAAAAGTTACTGACGATTTTATTTTATCGAACGCTAACCTGCTCGTCCAATTGTGGACCGTTCTCACTATGGTTAGTATTTTCACGCTGAACCGTAGTGTCAAATTCAATGGCACGGGCTAGATTATGAGTATGATATATCAACCATATGACCGGGCAGAAACTGCGAACAAATGGTTTCGCGGCGGCATCCTGTAGACGCCAGACATCATGACCGGGGCGATTCTGGCCAGTTTGAAGCCGCATCTCATCAAAAATCTGATGAGATCTTGGTGAACAGATGGAATATTAATTTGTATTTTTCCTTGGTACCTACGAGCGATATCATCGATGAGCAGGTAAGCCAACCGTGAATCGGGAGCAACGACCGGACCGATGACAAGAAGTTCCGGTGTTTGCACTCCCAGCGCATAACCGATGCAACGGCCAGCCTGGTTTTGAAGGATGGAAGTGTAGTTGGCTTGCCGAAGCCAGAGATTCAGGAACTTAGAACGGCCTGCACCGAATGCTTCTTGATCCAGTTTTAATAATTCCGGCAGATCCTGGTCGTCTATGTAACGAAACTGAGTGTATTGCATTTGCAAATGGGGCGGTCTTTGACACTGATACTCTCCTGCTATCAGCCTGTGCAGTGTGTCTACGGTCCGAAAACCCAACTTCTCATACAGCGGTTTCCCCTCATCGGTTGCCACCAGTATGACCGAATATTCTGGAACAATGTCCAAACATGTTTGAACCAATCGCGTTGCCAGTCCTCTTCTCCGGTAACGGGGATCCACCATAACAACTCCGAGTGAAGCCAAATTCCCCTGATAAGGTAAAATGGCGGCGGTGGAAACGATCGTTCCTTCACCGCTCCGGTGCCCAAATAGGTTCCCGGCTTGCAGAATCATCCGGATCTCCGACTCAGCATAGCCCCGTTCCAACAGGTTCGACAAACGGACAACATGGTGAATGTCAGTCTCTGTCAGTGTTTCTATCGTGAGAATCTCGTTATTGATTGATTTTTCCGTAATCATTTCCGTAGTTCATTCTCCCTTTTTAATATGTCGGCCCCTTGCAATAACCATCTCCGGATCTCCATCATCCAGTTTGTCGATTTGTCCTCATTCCGGAGGCAAGTCAGATAGATTCCCGCTTTCGGTGGCAGATTATTGATTCATCGATCTCGGCCAGTGCTGAAGATATGGAGATGAGCCCGGCGAATCATGATCATATCATTTTTTCTCCCTTGCACGGGTATTTTCCCATCAGAATTTTAAAACAGCGTTCAAGCACGGTTAATATATTATTTGTTATATCAACGAACCTATGAATGATTCCGTTCAACTGTCCCGTTTTCGCTGGAAATAAAAGAGCATTTCTGATGTTTCTATTCCGCTTTTTCTATTATCACGCCCTTCGATTTGTCGTTGTTTTTGATCCCTCACTTTGAGCGTCTGAACTTGTAATGTAATTTCCGACAGTGGGCACTGTTCATTCGTGGCATCGTCCCTGGTTTTATTTTCGGAACTTATGGATAATTGAAGCGGTGTATGGGTATATTCAACCCCCTTGAGCAGATTTACGCTCTCTTATTGTGACGCATCTACTCAGGGGGGCACTGATCCACTTCATCATCAACTATTTGGGCGATCCATTATCGTATTGCATAATCTGGGAAAAGGGCGATCCAGCGTTGTCAGCGAGATAAAGGACTCCCCGCAGCAGTCGGCTCCAACATTAATTCCAACAACTCCAGCGTCTTACGCTTCCCTTGTTCTCCAACTTCTTCCGCTGGACCGACACAGGAGGGACAACCCGATTCGCATCCGCAACTTGCCACGTGTGCCCGCGCCAGGTGCAACAACGTCTCGTGCAGATCGTAGAGTTTGTCGCTCAAGCCAACCCCGCCCGGATATTTGTCATACAGAAAAATGGTCGGTTTTTTGGAATGAACTGCTTTTACCTGTGTCACCACACCCAAATCTTTCGGATCACACATCAGATACAGCGGTGCCAGATGAGAGAGGACATGGCTCAACCCCACCAACCCCGATTGCAGATCGTCCTGTTTCCATGCCTGCAATGCGGGATGATCCACCGTCAACCAATACGCTGTCGTGTGCATCTCCTCTTCCGGCAGGCGGACCGGTCCCGATCCGATATTCTCGTGAGTCCCCAGCTTGATCTTTTTGAAAATGGTGACCAAGGCGTTTACCGTCACCTCGCCTACGCTGCGGGTACCACCCGTTACCGGCTCTTCGCGATCCACCTCCAGGACGCGCAACTGCACGGCCAGATTGGCATCGGTGTAGTAATCAACGTTTACTTGCCGGACGTACGCCTTTTTCTCTTCATAGTCCAATTTCTCCACCTGGTACTGGACACCCTCGTGCAGGTAGATCGCTTCTTCGTGTAGCAACATCGGCGCACTGAAGCGATCCACTTCACCGATGACGCGGTGTTTGCCCGTCACGGAGATATCGATGATGACGAAGTTTTCCTGCGCCGCCGAACGCAAACTGATCTCCGTCGCTGGGAACGATTGATCCATCCAGTACCAGCGTCCGCTGCTCTCATGCAGGATGCCCTCCTCCGCCAGGAAGTTCAAGATCTCCTCCGTCCCAGCGACACCGAACTGTTCCCCGCGTTCAAACGGCAACTCATACGCGGCGCATTTGATATGGTTGACGAGGATGATCAGGTTGTCCGGGTGAATCAGGGCATGCTCCGGCGTCTGACGCAAAAAATATTCCGGGTGTTGGATAATGTACTGATCCAACGGGCTGGATGAAGCTACGAGAAACGTCAACGACTTCCCGTGCCGCCGTCCTGCCCGCCCCGCCTGCTGCCACGTGCTGGCGATCGTCCCCGGATACCCGCACAGCACACACGCCTCCAACTGGCCGATGTCAATCCCCAGTTCCAACGCATTGGTGCTCACCACGCCGCGGATTTCACCTTCACGCAGCCCCCGCTCAATCTCCCGCCGTTGATTGGGCAAATACCCGCCTCGATATCCCCGGATGTTTTTCTTCGGCATCGCCTGTTGCAGATAGGTGAGCAACAACTCCACCCGTACGCGCGAGCGGGCGAATACGATGGTCTGGATGTCATTTTTGATCAATCGTTCCGCCAGATTGCGTGCCTCCAGCAGACTGCTTTTGCGGATGCCGAGCGACGCGTTCACCACCGGCGGATTGTAAAAGACGAAATGCTTCTCACCCGAAGGTGCCCCGTTATTGTCCACCACCCGCACGGTTGTACCTGTCAGCTTTTCCGCAAACTCCCGCGGGTTGGCGATGGTGGCCGAAGAACAGAGAAATTGTGGGTCGGACCCGTAATGACGGCAAATACGCCTTAACCGGCGCAACACATTGGCGAAATGGCTGCCGAACACCCCCCGGTACGCGTGCAACTCGTCAATCACGACATACCGCAGGTTTTCAAAGAGCTTCACCCATTTCGTATGGTGCGGCAAAATCGCCTGATGCAACATGTCCGGGTTGGTCACCACGATATGCCCCGCCTGGCGGATCGTCTGCCGTGCGTTGGGCGGTGTGTCCCCATCGTATGTATAACCCTTGATATCCCGACCTAACCGCTCGATCCACCGGTTTAACTCCGTCATCTGGTCGTAAGCCAGCGCTTTGGTCGGAAAAATGTACAACGCCCGCGCAGACGGTTCTTCCAAGATCGTGTGCAGTACCGGCAGGTTGTAGCACAATGTTTTCCCCGACGCCGTCGGGGTCACAGTCACGATGTTCTCCCCACTGAGCGCCGCCTCCACCGCGGTAGCTTGGTGCGTGTACAGTTGTGTGATCCCCTGCTCCTGCAACAAGCGGATCAGATCCGGGTGAAGCTTGTCCGGAAACGGTGCGTAACGAGCTTCCCGCGCCGGGATCACCTCCCAATGGGTGACGCAGGATTGCCACTCCTTTTCCCCTCGCATGCGGTCGATCAGCATCTCGATGTTCACGCGCTTCGCCTCCTCTCTCCACTAGTGTAAATGATAACATCCAAAATGAGATAACATAGGGTCCCCAAAAATTCCCTCTAACGATGTCTTTCATATTCCGGTTCGATATGGATCAAGACATGCGCTTGGGGAAACTCCTTTCGGATCTCTCCCTCAATCCGGTCACACAGGTCGTGGGCATCCGCCACCCGCATCTGAGACGACACAACCAGGTGCAGATCAATATGCTCTTCCGAACCGGACCTGCGGGTACGAAGCGCATGATACTCCAGATATTCACGGGAAAAGGATTGCAGAATCTCCCGGATGCGTTCCTCTTCTTCCGGTTCCAACCGGACATCTAACAGGGGCAAAAACGATTCTTTCTCCAGCTGAACGGCTTCCCTCACAATAAACAAGGCAATCGCAATTCCGATCAGGGGATCTAGTATATACAAATCAGTCAGGCTCACCACGAGCAGACTGACAGCAACACCCACGAATGAGTAGACGTCCGTCAGAAGATGCAACGCATTGGACCGCATGGCAACCGATTTGGATTCCTCACCTACCCGTTTCCCGATACGACCCACGATCCAATTGATCATGGCTCCGATCAACATCACGGCAACCCCGACGATGGGCAGGTGAATTGGTTCGGAGTACAGCAATTTTTTCCCGGATTCAAAGATAATCCAGATCCCCGCTACTATGATGAGCAGGGTTTCGACGCTGCCGGAGATATTTTCAAATTTGCCGTGCCCGTATGGATGATCCCGATCCGGCGGCTTGTTGGACATACGAACAGAAACATAGGCGATGAGAGAAGCGATGAGATCGAGAGAAGAGTGAATCGCCTCGGACAATATGGCGACCGATCCAGTGATGATGCCGGTCATGAATTTCAGCAAGACGATGGCAATATTACTGATAATGGATAGCCCTGCCGCACGATGGGGTTTCATGTTTTCCCCTCCATTCATGGCTCTTGTGAAAAAATTGGTTCGTATACAGGAAAGTTGCTGGCGGGAAACAAACAAAAAAACCGGTAACGCACTTGGCGTTACCGGTTTTTCGATTTTCGCATCCGATAGTCAAAACTTATCATCATGTGATATAGACCCCTTATGACTGCTCCACACGGCTAAAGCCGCGGGCTTCTCGCTTCATCTGGCGTGGCAAAACCCACATCCATCCATGATGGCTTCGTCCAAGCCTAGTGATTTTAGTTTCGCTCAAATAGTAGTTTTTATGGTTTCCACACTTTTTTATTTTATTGTACCAAAATTCTGTCGGACTTGCAAGAGGTCTGAAGCCCTCCCTCGTCCGACGCTCGCTTTCATCCCAACCATGAATGAAGGGCTGGGTTTTCCCGCTCGTTCTTTATAAAGTATTTGTACGGATTTGAACACCTTCAGGTTCATCAAGAGACTGAATGAGATTGTTCGTAACCTCATCTCGCCTACGCTCCGTATCCTCTCAATTCAAGTGACACAACTGAGAGAAGGGTTACACTGTGAATCATAACTTCCTTAAAAACAAAAGAAGGAGGTTCACCTCGTAAGAAGGTTCTCCTCCCATTCAATGAATCAACCATGACTCGGAATACCATCTAATGGGGCAGCAGACACCTGATAGACCTTCTCATCAAATTGATATCCGCCCGACACAACAACAAGGAATGCTAAAACAACAATAAGCTTACAAAATCTCATCGCTTTCTTCCTCCTTGCTTTCCTCTGCAATGGCGGCAGCTACTTCATATATATTTTCCAACACAGAGAGGAATTCCTCTTGGCTGTCGCCTTTTTTTAGTTTGGCAAGTCGGAAAAGTGCTTTGTATTCCAACGTTTTATTCCGAAATTTCCGGGATAGTTCTAACGATTGTTTATAAAAATCAGACGATTCCTTCCATTTTTCTTGCGTCTGCTTCAAATCTCCCATCACCAAATGCGCATAAGTTAGGGCAATGGCGTTGTTGGCATCTTTTCCCAATTGGATCGCTCTGTTTAAACTTTCCTCTGCTTCTTTTTCTTTTTGTTGCCGTATATATAATATTCCCAACTTAGTATAGGTGCTAACGAGTACGATTTTCAAATCGATTGCTTCTCCAATCTCTACTGCTGTTTGAAAACAGGTTTCCGCTTTGTTCCAATCCTGAGTGGAAAGGTATACACTGCCTAAAGCCGTCCACAGTTCAAAGAGACGATCCTTTTTATCATTGAGACGTGCTTTTTCAATCCCTTCCTTGGCGCATTGGATCGCTTCCTCAAACATTTTGGACTTACGGAACACATTGACACGGACATCGTATAGATTCAAAGCAACATCCAAGTCCATCTTATCGATATGTTCCCATAATTCCTGAACAATTTTCACCGTTTCCCCGATTCGACCTAACTTTTCAAGATAGGCGGCTTTGTTACAGGCGAACTTGTATTGATCCGTAGAATCTCCGTTTACGGCGTCCAATGCGCTTTCCGTGTATTGAATCGCCTGCTCCAAATCATTCTGGTAAAAACTGCAAATCCCTAACTCATTGAAACTGAGCGCTTCGATATTTTTCTCCTTGCTGTAAGAGGACTGCCCTGACAAGCGAATGGCGTGATAGTAAGCTCGCTCAGCACGTTTCAAATCCTTCAGATTGAAATAACATCGCCCCATCAGATAGTGGCGGTAGGCCGCCAACTTGTGCTGGTCGTCGATGGGAAGTTCATTGAGCTGATTTAGGAGCCTCTGGTTATCGATAATGTTGAGTTTGGACTCAACCGCCATCAGCTGTGTGAGCAATTCCTCCAGCTTTTCGTTTTCCTCTTCCAATATCTCTGGAATCTGTTGCAGAGAGATACCGAGCTTGTCCAGCAGATACAACACTTTCTCCGATCCGACATGAGGAACGCCCCGCTCAATGTTGCTGACAGTGGCTGGAGAGATCTTTTGATCCGCCAAATCCTCCAAGCGAAGACCCCTACTTTTGCGAACTTTCCGAATCACTTCGCCAATCTGAATCAGATCAAGATCCGCCATGCTCCTATATCCCCCTCTGCCTATAATATACCGAACGTATATATCATACTATAATTTTAAAAAAATGGAAATACGAATTTTAACCTATGTTTTTGAATTTCGATCTTGGAAGGGTTTCATCGTGGGAGAACATAGGTGAAATGAGATCAAATTTCAATCAGGGGTAGGCAATTGCACGTCTATTTCTATTCCTAAAAAGTAATCCCTACTGGTGCCCGGATCAAGTGGTGAAAAGGGAGTGTGTTAAATGTGGTCGAAACAGTTTAAAAAAGACCAACCGTCAAGGCGGTCAGTCTGATTGTACAAGTTGAAAAATGAATGCTAGTCGAACAGCGGAAAATGCTTGAGAAACCAATCTGTCGCCAGCTTCTCAACTATCGACCAATGCTCCATAAAACCATGCTTCGCCCCGTCGATGATCTCCAACTTTGAGTCAGGGGACAACCACTTCATGCCCCGTTTCGTCAACTCGCACAAAGCCCTTTCCTCTTCATCCGCATTGCCGTGAATAATGAATACCGGGCAGTGTACATTTTTCAGCAATTCCTCTTGGTCGATGAACTCAAAATCCAAGAGCATTTGTTGATCAACCATCACCGTTCTGTTTCCTCGATGTACGGTGATATATCCTTTTTCTCTTAACTCTTGCATTTGCTCCTTCGTAAAATATTCATCCCAATCATATTTCATCGGGCCGGTTAAGGCACCTGTCAACACCATCGTTGAAATCTGAGGTGTGTAACATAGTAAGCAAACGGTGCTTCCCAAACTGTTTCCATAGAGGGCAATCTTAGCATATCCCATGGATTTCACAAACGAGATGGCGGAATGCAGATCATTTACCTGTTTGGCCAGTGTCAGTCGATCATCGTCGCTTTCACCGCAACCGCTGAAGTCAAAAGCCAGGACACTATACCCCAACCGTTGAAAGGCGTTTGCGAGTTTATCAAACCTGCCTCGGGATGATTTATCTGAAGTAAAACCATGACACATGATAATGATGGATTGAGAAGTAGATGGATAAAGATGTCCTACCAGAGTCAGATTACGGGAATTCTGAAAGGTGATCCTTTGCAAGATTCCGCCTCCTACAAAAGGCCGGTCAAAACCGGCGTGAACGATTCATCGTCATCAAAGGGACGTAACCTTGAGATGTAACCGGGCAATTTCTACGTAATCATTGTGGAGAAACGGGTGTTATGATTGGCTGAACATGTAAAGCTGCTTCCACATTTTCCTCGGGGGTTCGATCTGGATCGTTTCAAAAGACGAAATCCAGAACCTCGGGATGAGGGAACCGATCGCTCAAGCAATCTCGCCGCCTCGGAATCTCTTCTTCCGTTCCGTCATGATCCATGATTCTTTTAACCAGTTTGATAATCTCTTCTTTGGTACGCACATCATCCAAATATCGTCACCTCAGTTAACAACACATCGATAAAGTGCCTTAGTGTTAAGGGAAAATGGGGGACTGCGGGATTCATCTAGAAAATCTGCCATGAAAATTGTTTCTCTTTATCATACCAAAAAAACTATGCTGTCTTTTTTAGGTACGGTAAATGCCGGTCTGATCCCATAGAACCTTATTCATTTTTTATCGATACCTGACCTGAATTCTCTTGTTCCGCCACTTTCTCATTTCGTAATTTGCTTAGTCCCCAGTATACAACCGAAGTTACCAAAAAAGTTAATATTGTAGATCCTGTGGGAAGAACATAGACATATGTGAAATAGTATCCGAATCCTGCTCCAATGATATAGAAATATAAGTATATACGTTAAATCCTTTAAAATACCAATATAATTTCTTAGTTCCATTAATAATCTCATCTGGATCATAATAGCCTCGTTTCAATAAATAATAGTCAACGATCAACAATGCGCCCACCGGAATTAAAAGTGTACCAATCATTAGTAAGAAATTTTCAAAATGATCAAGCAACCATCCTTTCAACAATGCGCCAAGTATGGTTATTACTCCGATGACAATCGTCGTAACCAAATATTTTTGTTTTTGAAAAACGGCTAAATAAGACATGGTAGAACTGTAGAGTGCCATAACATTAGTGGAGACAACAGAAATGAAAATGATCAGTGCTGGCAATAAACCTAACCATGGATGTTTGCTTCCAATAATATCAGTGGGATCATAGGTTTGTGTCATATGACTTAGAATTGAGAGACCTGAAACTGTTGCACCAAGAGCCATGGCTAAAAATGTACCAATGTTGTACCCAGCATACGTTCCGATTATTCCCGTTTTTGACGATGTTGCATTCCGATTATAATCGCACGCAAGGGGGAGCCAAGAAAAAGCTGTAGCCACAACAATATCAAATCCTGTTATAACTGTGTTAGTAGGATTATGGCTAGTTGGAAGATGAATCAGGTCTCCTACATTATACTCAGTAAACAAATACCCAAAGAGAAGGAACACTAAAATGACCATAAAATGTGCAGCTAAAGATGCGAAAGTTTCGATTCCTTTATGACCATAGATAGTGATCAGAACCACCATCACCTGAGTAAAAACGGTCCAGAAATTGATATTGCTATAACCCGTAAGATATTTCACAGCATGATCGATACTGAGCTCACCCATATAGGCTTGAACCCAACTCCATCCAATTAGAACGATTGTATTTAATAGCGATGGTAGATGAGCTCCTCGAGTTCCAAAAGCCCCCCTGGTTAGTACCATAGTAGGAAGACCTGTGCGCGTTCCGATATTACCAGTGAGAACAAGAAAAATAGCTCCTACCAGAGAACCGAATAAAATCACACAAAGGGCTGTTAAGTATGAAATATCGGGAACAAGAAGCTGACCTGTATAAACCGTGGTCACTACGACATTCGAACCTAACCAAAGTGAAAATGCAGGAAATAATTTCATTGTTCTCGCGTTCATCGGTGTAGGCTGAACACTATCAAGGGCGAATTGATGATTAGCCATCTGCAAACCTCCTTACTTGTGTATTAAGTAGGTCGCCTATACTTCTCCCATCTATAGAGACCGGTCGAACACTGTCCTAGCCAAAATTTTTTGTGAAATCGAACATAGGTTTCCCTCTCGCTCAGGAATACCATCCAATTGGTTGAAGCTGATGACGGATGTTCGTATGTTTGGGTTCCGTGAAGGCGGCCAACACGTGCGGCCCCAGTTCACGGCCTATGCCGCTTTGTTTGAAGCCTCCCCATGGTGCCTCGACATAGGGAGTATGGTAACCATTGATCCAAACCGTACCAGCGCGAAGACGGGCAGCCACGCTTTCGCCCTTTCCACATCTTTGCTGAAAATCCCGGCAGCCAGGCCGTATTTCGTTTCATTGGCCAAATAGATGGCTTCCTCTTCGTCATAAAACGGCTGAACGGTGACAACGGGACCAAAGATTTCTTCCTGAACGATCCTCATCTTCTGATGGACATTGGTAAAAACAGCAGGTGTCAAGTAATACCCATTTTCTTTGCCTATTCGTTGCCCGCCCGCAAGTAGTGTCGCTCCTTCCGATTGACCGATTTTGATATATTCCTCTATTTTCCAAAGATGATGATGACTGATCAAAGGCCCCATTTCCGTCGATTCGTCCAACGGATCTCCTATCTTGATTTCCGCCAATCTGGCCGTCAGTTTTTTCAAGAATTCCTGTTCCAATGAATGATGGATCAACAATCTGGAAGACGCCACACACACTTGTCCCTGGTTGAAAAAGGAACCGTAGAGCGCCCAATCGACTGCGGTGTCCACATCTGCATCTCAAACACGAGCAGCGGTGATTTTCCTCCCAGTTCCAACGAGACTCGCTTCATGGTCTTGGCGCATTCTTGGTAGATGTGTTTCCCCGTCTCGGTTCCGCCTGTGAAAGAAACTTTATCAATCCCTGGATGGCTCACAAGTGTTTGACCCACTTCTCCTCCGCCCAATATAAGGTTGAATACGCCATACGGTATCCCCACTTTTTCCGCAAATTCCGCCAGCTTTATGAAGGACAGAGGAGTCAGTTCCGACGGTTTAAAGACCACTGTATTTCCGGCCGCCAAAGCCGGAGCCAGCTTCCACACACCAAGAAGCAACGGAAAGTTCCACGGTACAATGAGGGCACACACCCCAATGGGCTCCTCCGTGATCAGGCTGTACGTCCCGTCGCTCATCTTTTTTTGGCATTCCCTGCGTGACTCCACCAGATCGGCATAATAACGAAGGCAGACAACGGCATCATGAACGTCCAAACGTGATTCGCGAATGGGCTTACCCGTATTGTCGAATGTTCCAGAAGGCCGGCGAGCTGACGTAAAAGAGCCACACGATGACCTATATTTCGAGACCATTCTGTCTTCTCAAACGCTTTTTTTGCTGCCCATACCGCCTCATTTACCTGTTTAGACGAAGCGTCCAATATTTCGGCAATAACCATGCCCGTGGAAGGATCAATAATCGCACGTGATTCTCCCTTACCTTCGACCCATTTGCCGTCTATGTACAATTGAAACTGCTTCACCATCACGATCAATCCCGACTATTTACTAAATGAAACGATTTTTTTGATATTTCCATCCAATGATGAACGTGATGATCCTCCATAACCTGACAACCTGCCGTTCGTTCACAATGAGGGTGGAGGAAGCGAGAAGTGTTCCAGAGGCGCCACATGTAATCCCCCATTGTGTTCATACTCCTGGAACAAAGAACCCCCACCCATCACAGGACCAAAAGTAAATTACCATCTTTTAGCGTACGCATCCGGGTTCCCTATTTCTTACTCGGCCACTTGCATTTTTGGTTGAATCCGATTCTTTTTCGCTAATGCTATTAACGCAATAAATTCATAGACGATATTGGAAGCAGCAGCGGCCGTAATTTGACCATGATCATAAGCGGGCAACACTTCAACCAGATCAAATCCGACAAAATCGATTCCGGTTAACCCCCGTACCAAGGCCAAAGCATCATCGATGCTCACTCCCGAAACTTCCGGAGTACCTGTTCCCGGTGCATAAACGGGATCGAGGAAGTCAATGTCGAAGGACAAAAACACGGGTCCGCTTCCCACACGCTGATGAATGATGTCGAGCATGTTTTCTACACCAACCCGTTTGAAGTCGTTGGTGGTATAGAGTTCCAAACCCAAATCCCTTGCTTCCTGAAGATCCGTCGGACCGTATAAGCTACCGCGCATGCCTATCTGAATCGAACGGGACACATCCAAAAGCCCTTCCTCTATCGCCCGGCGAAAGACAGTTCCGTGATTATATTTTTTTCCAAAGTAGGAATCCCACGTATCGGAATGCGCATCAAATTGAAGCAACGCCACAGGGCCGTACTTTTTGGCAATGGCCCGCAATTCCCCCAATGTAATCGAATGATCACCACCAAGAACTATGGGAATTATCCCTTTTTCCACGATGGGGGCCATACCTTCTTCGATCTTTTCATATGTTTCGGTGATATAACCGGGAATCACCGGAATATCCCCAAAATCCACTCCCGAAACATAATCAAAAATATTGATATCTTGCACCGGATTATATGGTCGCAACAGAATGGAAAAATCCCGGATCGCCTCAGGTCCGAATCTCGCCCCCGTCCGAAAAGATTGTCCCGTATCAAACGGAATCCCGGTGATGACAAAGTCCATATGTTCGTCTAACTGCTCCATAAAAGGAAGACGCATAAACGTTCGAGGTCCACAAAAACGCGGTGATTCAAAAGAATCTTTGGGTTGGTATTTCATCATACCGGTCCTCCTCTTCAGTCGTTTGATTAAAAAACATTGCAATTAACGTGCCAAAACGAAGAGTAAAAAAATACCGCATGAAAGCGGTAGTGGTCACGTTTTTCTATTCATTTTTGAATTGACCTGTTTTCATCATTGAATATCTGATTTTTCATCATTGAATATCTGATTCAGTTCCGTGCCTGTACTTGGAAAAATCAAACTTCTTCCCCCACATTTTTACCTGGGCGCTCCTCAAGCGGAGCGCCATTTGTTCAAACGTCCACACCCTATGCAAACGATGGGATAACATCCGGTATGGCTACCCACAAATGCACGTTTCCTTGTCTATCTCTGTTTCGGTTTCAGAAGTTTTCGCCTTCCATGGATTGATCGAAATTTCCAGAGGATTGTCATACCTTCCCTAACCATGCAAAATTCCCGCCCATCGGGAGCCAAGGCGATAGGGACCCACCGGGATTTGAATCAAGCTGGTTTTTCCTTGCGGAGCCATCTCGTAGATCTCATCGCACAAGCTCACATCAAATCCGAGGAGCGGGTGCCCTCCCATCCCGATGGCGGACGCCGCCAGCAGTAAACGCTGCACGAGCATACCTGCTTCCATCTGTTGGATGCGATATCCTCTGTATCCCAGTGCCTTTTTGAGGTGGTCTCGGTCCCCTGCCACATGCAGGCAGAGCGGTACTTGGAACAGATTGACATTGTGCAAAGACATCCCCTGTTGCAGCCAATACCGATGATCTCCAAGACGTACCCGCTGCATCGCATGAGCAGCGCTGTCATAGTAGTAAGCACCATCCTGAATGCCTTCAACGCCATACAAACAGCCATACAGTGTGACACGCGACTCGGGCTTTTCTTGTGCTCCGTCCAAATCATTTCGATACGAGAAGGAAGCCGTTGCCTCTTTGAGCAAAGTGGCCAGTTGCAGCTGACTAACCTTGCCCCAAACGAAATCCATCCCCGGTGAATGCCGCTTCCGACAGACAGTCGCCAGTTCATACGACAACCGGTTTACGTGTGGTAGGGCCACCGCCCGACCCTTCCAGTTGACATTCCTCTCCCCTGTGATCTGCCGAAACGATCGAATTGATTCCATCATGGACGCTTTGTTCAACTTGATCAGCATCGGATACTCCTTGACCCTCAGCGACCGAACATAGTGATCATGGTGAACCTCTGTCAATTCCCGGCTCAATTCAGCGGCGGAGACATCCCTGTCTCCGTCGTTCCCGTCGGCAAACCAAGTGATCGAAGGCTCTACCGACAGCGGAATCACCGCATATACGCTCTCTTCCTGTTCGGATAGACCGAGCAGATGGTTAACGGCCTGATCTAGAAACTGGAAGTACACCCCTGATGCGAAGCCAAACCGTTTCGCTACTTCCAGCAACTGCCCGATCAGCACGCCAGCATCCAACCCTTGCAGACGGTAGGCAAAGTTATTGTATTTAAAGAAATTTTTCCAAAACATGGTCGACACAAACACCATGCCAAAACAAGCCGACACGTCACATCGATTGCCAAGAGCCCGGGCCAGATAGGAATCGAAATCGCCTTCGCGCAACAATACCAAGCGGTGGTGTGCCACATCATAATGGTACACCCCGACAGGCAAATCCTTCATTTTTAGATACACGTATAACTCGTTTGGATACAACGCCCCACCGGAGGGAACAAACCGTCGGTACAACTGCGTCTGTCCCACCGCTTGTTCCGAGAAATCCATGGCATCGACTGACGGGGAGAAATGAGTAAGTCCGTATACGTACCAGAGAAAATGACCGAATCCGCGAAGATCGGGCTTCACAGGCGCTTCCCGTCGCTCGAGCGTCAGCGGTACTTCCAGTGATAACGGAACCACAGGCAAGCCACGGTAAAGCTTATACGTTAGCGGTGCGTCTTCCCAATCCACTTCCCAGTCTGGCGGCTGAATCTTGTCGATGTCAAAATGCAGATTGTGCAGAAATGCCTCCAGCCTCATCCTTCTCCCTCCTAGGCACGGCTTATGGGAATGGATGCGGATGTGGATTGAGCTGTTCAACCGTCAGTGGTTGCTTCACATACCCGAGCTCCACCGGCACCCGGAGCACCCTCTCCAGCCCTGTCACACGGGTAAGATGATGGCCGAACGTCATCGGTAACATCCCCGGTATCAGCACTTTCACGCAATGCAGTCCGTTTCGTATGATTTCCGGTGTCGTCTGGTCCACCACGATCACATCAAGGTTTAACCGGCGAAACACTTGGAGAATGTCCTTCAGATCATCGGTCAGGTCCGCATGCCTTTCCTTTCGTTTAAATTCCTCTTCAAATGTTCGCAACGGACGATTTTCATCCAGCAAAAAATGCATTCGTTCCTGCGCTTGTGGCAAACTGTACAGCATGGAATGATCGTCCATCTGCTTTACTAGGAACGGATCATGCAACATCTGCTCATATTTCTCCCGATTTGCCTCAAATTTCTCATCAAGCGTCAGCATCATACCGGCCAACTCGTGAATTGCGCTTTTCACCGCACGTAGTGGGTCCAGATGAGCCCCGGCCGCACAGATGAGATTCACTCCCTGTTGCTTCCTGTTTTTTGCCAACGCCCAAACGCTTGGAATCCCGTGCTCCATCGTCGAGTTAAACAAATACAGATCATATCCCGCCACCACTTTCAAACGGTCGATCATCAACCGTAATTCTTGGTCGTCAGCAGAATATGGATCAAGGCGGGGGATCGGCAGTTGCGCATACCAAGTCATCAGGAATGAATCACGTTCCAACACTTCCATGATGCCGTAGAAAATCGCTTCCTCCAAACTCCCGCCCAACGCGCATCCGTTGGAAGTTTCATAGACAAAGCCACCTCCACATCCCAAGCTGTAATAGGCGAGCAACTGCGGAACCAGGATCGGACGCTCCTCTAAAAGCGAATAGCCCCATACCCAATCGATGGGACGGTCAGGATCAAACGGTTGAAATGGAAAACCAGGCCGCTCATACTGTTCCTTTGCGTGCACACCTACCTTGACAGGGTTGAGCGCATGATCTGCCAGATTGCGGTAACTGTCGTGGATCACTGTTCGTTTGCCACGGGGTGCTATACCGCAATACCGCTCCAATCCCTCCAAAATGGCAGTCAATACGCTGTCTGCATAGGAATGAGTCCGACCAGCTGTTCCCTCATCCTCCGTGAACAACGGCAAATTTACACTCGCATCAGCAAACGGGGACTTGAGGTCATGCATTTTCCCATTCAAAAGGCCAGTCCGGTAATCCAGATAGTCGTGAACCAAAACATCCTTCAGGTCATCGATCGAACGGCAACGGTAACTGTCGGCACTGACCTTCGGACTTGGTTGCAGGGAGATTCGGGCCGCTGTCGGTGAATCGTCCGGCAATCCACCACAAACCGGACACTGCGGATCGGGCAGAAAGAAATGACGTGAACTCTTCAGTGTTTTTAGGTTGATCAAAAACACCCGACTTTCCGAGTGGGCTCGTCTGCCTTGCAACACCCTTTGCGCTTCCGCTACGACCAGGTGAGCCACATGCAGAAGTCCTGTTCGCGACGCCCACGCGTCACGTGTCATTCCCCCGTGCTCCGCCAGCCTCTGCTGCAGTTCCCACATCTCCTTGCGGTCGAATCCCGCCATGAGACGTCGCCAGTCCGCACACTGGGAGCATCCCGGTGTACCCGGGCGAACCAGCGGCCCGACCACGCCCTCGCCAAATGATACGAAGCCTCGTAGCCAAGGGATACCGGTTTGTTGAAACACCTCTTCCGCCTGGTGATGAACGGCGGGATGCCAGGCATCGTGCAACACCAGAGCCAAATTCGCCGCTTCCGGTACACCTGCTTTTAAATCGGTTTGACGAACGACCCGGTTTTGGGCGGAAAGTTCTCCACATACAAAATCTGCCAACAGTCCTTCGCCGACAACCACCACGACAGCACTCACCGGGATTCCTCCTCTCGCAACAACACGCCAAACACGCCTGCCAGTTCCTCTTTCAAAAACGGTTCCAGCGCCAGATCCAAGACCAAGAGCCGCTTGCGGTTCCCTTTCAAAACCTTCAAGGTGGACTGCAAGACCTCCGATTGTGTCTCCTCTTCCCACGCGGGGATCGCAAGGCTTTGCGGCACCTTTCCTTCAAGAAGTACGGTAGGTACCTCCAACGCTTGGGTCTTAAAGCGCGTCGTCTGATTTTGTGCCTTCAGCAGTGCTTGTTGCAGTGCCATCCTGAGCGCCATTGTCACATTCAAGCCTACACTGCCATACCAGCGACCGCTCGTACCGACCCACACCACAGGGAATCCGGACACTGCCTCTCCCAAGCCGATCGTCGGTGCTCCTTGCATCGTGGTCAATACCTGCAAATAATACTGGCAACGTTCATCTTCTACCGTACTCAACTGCACACGAAAGACCGGAGGCTTCTGATCCGCCAGTCGCTTGCTCAGCTCCTCGGTCAGACACTTTTGCAATCCGCGACAAACGCCTTCCGCAACCGTTTCTCCCGCTCCGACACCGACAAATTCCTGCGGTTCTACCATCCCATCCTCTACGAGGAACCCGACCATTCGTGACACATACGATTCGATCCCGGTTAGCCCTGCATCCCGCCTCGCTTCCTCATGCGTCAGACCCGTACAGACAATGTCCGGTAACAGCGCAGCCGGTCCCTCCGACAGCGGATCGACTGCCTGAACGCGGCACTGTGCCAGCGGAAGTTGCTTCAGATCCCCTTCCTCCCAAATATGGAATATTCCTGATTCTTCCGATGTCAACAGGCTGAAGTAAGGAAGCAAACCATTCGACTCATTTCTCTTCACACCCCGTGCGAGCCGCAGATCAAGATCTTGAACCCATTCGGCTGCTGCACGCCCGGTCACCAGCGGATGGGGCATGAAAGAATGCCAATTTCCTTCCAAGGTCTCCAGATCCAGCAGGTAGAGTGTATTCTTCCGTTCCGATTCGGTTATCCCCGTAACCGTTTTAAACAATTCCAATGTGATCACATTTGCCAACATCGCTCCCGCTGTGGAAGAAAAGGTGTGCAACTGCGGGTTTTTGCGAAGCGCGGTATGGTGAATGCGGCGCCACGCCGATTCCCAACACCCCTCAGAATCTGGATGCACCAGCGGCCCCGCCACACCCACCTGTTGCAGACACATGGCGGGAAGTAATACCTTCTTCTCCTCCCTGCATACCGTATGAAGAACCCGCAATTCTTCGACATCGCCCTCCTGCGACACATACAAAATCGAATGAAACGACTGTACAGCCTCCCGCCAGGAACTTACCCCCGCCTGCTGCGGGGTGACCTCGACCAACGTCACCTCGGGGTCCGTTTTACGGGCATGTGCCGCCAGTTCCGCTAGTCGCTGTCGGTTGGTCTGAACCGAATCTGTGATCAGCACGTGGAACCGGGGCAATCCGGATTCAAGCAAGGCCGCAACCAACGAGACCAAAAACGGTCCGGAGCCGATCGCTAATACTTTGGCCTGACGATAGCACTGAAAACGGTATGCGCCCGATCCGCCTAAATGATCCAAGAATTCAATTTGTGAAGCATACTTTTTGAGAACTTTATCCGGCAATTGATGCGGACGGTCTTGACTCACATCTCGGACAAAGCCGTTTTGGTACAGCATTTCAGCGATTTCATACACCCGTTCCCGGTATGGGTCCGGCAATCCGTCTGTTATATATTCCAACGTGTACTCCCCGTTGAACACCGGTATGAGTTTTTCAATCCACTGATCGATCGTCCTGCCTTCCATACGGAACGAGACAAAGTTGTTCCGAAAATACACACCGCCGTTTGGATCAGGGAGAAAAAACGTGTCCCCTTTCACTTTCAGACGCACAGTAGGGTTCAAACTTGTCATTCCAATCCTCCTTACAGTGAGCTGTTCTCAAATCTGCGCCATCACTCTGGTATTTTATGTACTGCTATTTGTCCCTCATGCCTTGAAAAGCCCCTGCCAGCCCAAAAACTTGTCTGTGCAGGGGCACTCTTCTCCTTAGGCAACACTATTTCCATATGCGAACGCTCCGCGGAATCAGCCTCGGCAACCACCGCAACGTGCGCAACCACCGCAACGTGCGCAACCACCGCAGCGGAACCCACCGCAGCCGAAACAACCACCGCAGCGGAACCCACCGCAGCCGAAACAACCACCGCAGAAACCACCACAGCGGAACCCACCGCAGCCGAAACAACCACCGCAGCGGAACCCACCGCAGCCGAAACAACCACCGCATCGTTGAGCCAGAGCAGGATCGTACTCGCCTTCATTTACCCAAGGCGTCACCTCGCTCTGATCAAACTCGTCGTCAACACTCAAATTTTTAATTTCTTTTTTGAAATCATCCATTTTCACAACCTCCAGTTATAAAAAAATTGTTTTGGCCAGCTCCGTAACCAGGAACTAGTATGAAGGAACAGACAGCTATTTTCCCTTATGGCTGATTTTTTAAGAGAAGAACCCCTGCCTAAAAACATGTCTGAGCTGGGATAACCTCTTCTCGTCAGACAGCCACGGTTTCCGTTAGGAAACGATCCGCGGAATCAACGTTTGCAATTACCGCAACGTGCGCAACCACCGCAACGTGCACAACCACCGCAACGTGCGCAAGTGGCGCATCGGACGCAATTGGCGCATCGGACGCAATTGGCGCATCGAACACAATTGGCGCATCGGACGCAATTGGCGCATCGGACGCAATTGGCGCATTGGACACAATTGGCGCATCGAACACAATTGGCACATTGGGTACAATTGAAGCATTGTCGTCCAGCGCATCGTTGAGCCAGATCAGGATCGTAATCGCCTTCAATTCCCCAAGGCGTCAACTCGCTCTGATTGAACTCGTCGTCTACACTCAAATTTTGAAGTTCATTTTTGAAATCATCCATTTTTACGACCTCCAGTTATAAAAAATTGGTTTGGCCAGCTCCGTAACCAGGAGCTAGTCATGAAGGAACAGAAACAAAGATCAACAATTTTCCAACAGGTGAATCAGACAGATAACCATCAGCAAATATCCCCTTCGACAAAATATGCTTATGATGAAAGGTCCGCTATTGTTACGGGCCAAAAATTTCATTCGCAAACCGAAGGAAGTGGACTGGAAGCACGAATGGTGAAGGTGGAGTAAAATAAAAACGTCTTTTTTGCATACAAAAAAGCGCCCCATAACGGAGCGCTTTCCCTTGGATTCCCATCACAAACTCATTCGCAACACTTCAAACACATCTGCCTTTGTCATCCGCTTGAACCCGCCAAACTCACCTTTGATCATCGCTTTTTCCGCCATCAGCTTCAACTTCGAATCGTCGATCCCGTAGTCAGCGAGGCGGGACGGTGCACCGAGCGAATCCCAAAATGCACGCAGACGCTCGATGCCTTCCAACGCCACTTCCCGGTCGGATTTGCCCGCGGGGTCGACATCGAAGACGCGGACAGCCAGCTGTTTGAACCGGGAAACGTCTTCATCCAGCACATATTTCATCCAGTTGGGGAACAGGATGGCCAGGCCGCCGCCGTGGGGGATGTCGTACACCGCAGAGACAGCGTGTTCGATCCGGTGAGTGCCCCAGTCGCCGACCATCCCCATGCCGAGCAACCCGTTCAAAGCCAGAGTGCCGCAATACATGATCGTCTCGCGGTACTCGTAATTCGTGAGATCCTCCAGTAACTTAGGCGCGGTCTCCACAATCGTGCGAAGAATGGATTCGCAGAACCGCTCCAGCACCGGTGTGTTGGGAGACTTGCTAAAATACTGCTCCAGCACGTGCGACATCATATCGACAATGCCGTATACAGTTTGCTCTTTGGGCACCGTAAACGTATGCGTCGGATCGAGGATGGAAAACTTCGGATAAACGTGGGGACTGCTCCAGCCTACTTTATCCTGGGTGTCCCAGTTGGTGATGACCGAGATGTTGTTCATCTCCGATCCGGTCGCGGCATGCGTCAGCACCGTGCCGAGCGGCAAGGCAGAGGTCGCCTTCACCCGGCGCATGATGATATCCCACACGTCACCGTCATAGTGAGCGCCGACGGCAATCGCTTTGGTACAGTCAATCACACTCCCGCCGCCCACGGCCAACAGAAAGTCGATGTTTTCCCGTTTGCAGATCTCAATTCCTTTGTTCACCGTGCTCAATCGGGGATTGGGCTCCACACCCGACAGCTCGTACACGTTTTTCCCCATTTCACGCAGGATAGACATCACGCGGTCGTAGATGCCATTGCGCTTGATACTTCCTCCTCCGTAGACGAGCAATACATTTGGGCCGTAAGCAGCCAATTCGGTGCGCAGTGCAGACAATTGCCCTTTTCCGAAGATCAGCTTTGTCGGATTGTGAAAAACAAAATTCTCCATATGCTATCTCCTTCCACTCTGGATTGGGAGTTTGATCAATTCATTTGGATCTCAGAAGAGTTTTAACTCGAGTATGTCTGGTGAATACTGTCCACATTGTTTTCCCCGCTCGAGTCGCTTCGCCTGGGAAAACATTGCTCCTTACAGAATGACCAATCGTGGGAAGGCGACATTGTTCTGCCCCCCTTTTAATTGGTGCTCATCCCCCTCTAGTTTTGTACCTGTGTACCGTCATGACCGTTCTACGGGTTGTTGTTTCAACCGCTCCGTACGGGATCGATACAGTTGCACTCCCACCATCCCGGCAATAATCAGCAACACCCACCACGGGCTGAATGCCAAAATGGTGAAAAATCCCGCTCCCAACAATACCGCTACGGTTTTCAACCGTTTTTGGGGAAAAAGACGAAACGCCGCCATGATCCCGAACAACGCGTTGCACAGAAAAAACGCGTCAGCGATGGAAACCAATCGCTCCAGATGGAGACAGCCCAGCTCCGTCAATGTCAGCACCATCAGATGGATTACGGTCAAAAACACCAACCCGCCCACCGGCGTACGATACCGTGTCCGTCTGGACATCCACGCGGGCAACGCCGCTTCATCTGCCAATGACGCGATCAACCGCGACGCACTGCCCACTGCCAACAGATAGGTGCTGATGCACAGCCCCGTAGTCAGCAGGGTAATCACCGTCATCGTCGTGCGACCAAACAGCGGCATCAACACCAACGCCAAACGAAGCGGATACGTACTCGCCTCCGGCACGCGGGCAGGATCGATCCACTGTGTCGCCGCCGCCACAGCCAGACTGACCAGCGTCACCACGACGGCACTGTAAACGACCGCCCGAGGAATCGTCCGCTCGAGGTCGCGTACCTCCAGGCTGTAGTTTCCAATCATTTCCCAACCGACCAATGCCCAGAACAACAGGAGTAAACCATATCCAAAGTCGGGCAGATGAAACGGCGTTTGCCATAACGATCCGCTGCGAAAATAGGGAATTGCAGCCAAACTCCCTACTACCAGCGTACCAGCCGCCAGTGAAGATAACAACAGAGAGACACGGCTCACCCATGCGAGCGGCCACAGCAAGATGGTGAAACAGATTCCCAGCAGGAGAAATGCGATCATCATCGTGTGACCCCGATCTCCCGTCAGCCACACACTGAGATATTCACCCGCCGTCAGCATCACCGCAACCGGCCCCACAAACACGGCCGCGATCAGGAATTGCGCTGTCAACCGTTTGATCGGCCGGCCGAATGCGTTTTCCACGGCCAACGCCATACCGGCATCACCGGGATACCGGATGGTCAACTGCCCAAACAAATACGCAAACAAAAAACTCAGCCCCATCGTCACAGCCCATGCGATAATGGCCTGATCTCCTGTGATTCGATACACGAGCGGGGGCAACAGAATGATGCCCGAACCCAATACCGGGCCGATGATCAATCCGCTCAGCAGCACGGGCCCTAGCTTGCGCTCCACTCTCACGGTTTGTCTTGTCCCTTCTTTCTATCGACAGGATTCCCTTTTTTCATCTTTGATTATATGCCCGCATTTGCTATTAATAAAATAGATGGTTTTGATGATATGGATCGGGAAAATCGATAGAGAAACGGAGAAGAGAAACATGGAACTGCGTCACTTGAAAACGTTCAAGGTCGTCGCCGACATGGGCGGCTTCACCCGCGCTGCCGAGGCGTTGGGGTATGCACAATCCACCATCACCTCTCACATTCAGGCGCTAGAACGGGAACTGGGGCGCCCGTTGTTCGACCGTTTGGGAAAAAGAGTGGTCCTCACCTCCGCCGGTGAACGGCTGTACGAATACGTAGCGCAAATCCTCAGACTCTCCCAGGCGGCCGAATCGGCGGTGACAGATGATTCACAACCCGCTGGCAAGTTCATGATCGGTGCCCCCGAATCGTTGACGGTGTACCGTCTTCCGGCCATCTTGCGTGAGTACAAGGAACGGTACCCAGATGTGCAAATCGTGCTGGTGCCCAGTCAGTGCTGGGAGATGTCTCCAAAACTGCGGGCCGGTGAATTGGATGTCGCCTTCCTGCTGGCTCCGCCCGCCGAGGAGCCGGACTTGCACGTGGAAACGCTGTTGGCCGAACCGATGGCGTTGATCGCCTCACCCCAGCACCCTCTGAAAGACAGGGAATGCGTCCATCCAGAGGACTTGATCCACGAAACCCTGTTGAAAACGGAAAAAGGATGCAGTTATCGCCATTGTTTTGAACATGACATGAAATCAGTACATCCGGCTCATGAAATCGAGTTCTGGAACATTGAAGCGATCAAACAATGTGTCATGGTGGGCCTCGGCATCGCCTACCTGCCCCGGGTCACGGTGGAAACCGAGCTGAACGAAGGGAAATTGATCGCCCTTCCATGGTATCAGGATCAGCCGGTCGTACTCACCCAGATGGCATATCACAAGAACAAATGGCTGTCCCCCGCTTTGCGTGCGTTTGTCGACGTGGTACGCCGACATGCCAAGCAGTGGCGGGAAAGGACGTCCACCAATCACCCGCTCCCCGTCCAATAACAAAGCCGGTTCCCGGTTCGAATCAGACCGGAAAACCGGCTTAATCACCGAATTTATTCCTCCTCCGCTTTCGCCACGAGCACCTGGATTCCCTGATTCTTCAATTTCTGTACAGCATCTTGATCCGCTTCTTCGTCCGTGATCACTAGATCGATGCGTTGGATCGGAATCATCTTGGCAAAACAATCAATCCCCAGTTTGTCATGTGGAGCTAAACCGATGATTCTCCGTGATACCTCACCTACTGCACGACCAAAACCCGCCACTTCAGGAGTAGCCGTACTGATTCCTCTTTCGGAAATTCCACCTCCGGTTGCAAAACAGAGATCAATGGTGAATTGGCCTACAAATTCGGCGGCCAATGTATCCGTAATGCTTCCGGATGGTTTCACCCTGCCGCCGATCAGATACGTATCAATGTACTCGTTTTCCCGTAAGGCATCGGCTATTCGGATGGAATGCGTCACTACCGTGAAAGTGGTGTTTTTCGGGAGAAATTGGAGCATGCAATCATGAATGCCCGCACTGCCAATGAATACGGTATCCCCTTCCTGTATATAAGAGGCGGCCATTTTGGCAATGGCACGGATATACGGTGATGCCTTCCCATATCGAATGGCAGGCGGCGGCGGCAGAGTCCGCACCTTGGGAATCGGGATGGCACCGCCATGGGTTTTTTTGAGCAATCCTTGCTCTTCCATGATCGAAAGATCTCTGCGTATGGAATCCACTGAAACACCAAACATCTCGGCCAGCTCTTTGGCTAGCACTCTTTGCCGCTTTTGAAGCAATTCCCATATCTTTTGCCTACGCTCCTCCGCAAACATTACCATCACTCCTTATATTCAGAAACTTCATTATCCAGATTCCATTTTATTCTGTTTTATTCATGATTGTCAATTATAAAATTCGTGTTTATTCATTTTTATTCCCGTTTGACTAAACTGCCACTCACTCAATAACAAAAAGGAGCCGCTTCCCCTGCAATGGCAGGAAAAGGGGCCCCTCGGAAACGCGTTGCCAGTTTTCCTATTTCTTCACCACGATGACGGATAGATCAGAGCTCTATTTCAAACTGAACGGCGTCAAAATTTTGACCCGGCCAGCGAATCGTCCCAATTTCCTTGCAACCCCAACGCCGGTACATATCAGGTAGCCACGGGTGATCCTTGGCCGTATCGAGATACAGTTTCTTTCGTCCCCGTTCCTTGGCCCGTTCCTGTGCAAATTCAAACAGCATTTTGCCCAATCCTTGTCCTTTCAACTCCGGGGCGATGCTGAACCAACTGAGTGTATCCCGCGTTTCGTCGTTGTCCTGCAGCCGAACGGTTCCCCAAATACGGTCATCCTCGTCTGCGATCACGTAAAACTCATCTTCGCGGATACTCTCTTCCACACGCTTGACGGAAACATCCACGGCTTCCATGTTAAACCCGTACTTTTTGATCGGTCGATACGCCTTGTGCAGATGTTGCTGAATCATGCGTGCATCCTTTACCACGGCGGGGCGAATCGTCCACATGATTTCTCCTCCTTCAGTAGTTGTCGCGTTGGTTTATTCCCTCCTCATTCAAAATTAAACGTGAAATTCATTCGTCGAATGGGATTCCATGGATGAAGAAAGTTCCCGCTGAGCGAGGTGTTGACTTTACATTCTTTAAAAACTGAATATTTTGCTATCTGATAGCGTTCTAATGCCCGGCGACTGCTCTGTCACAGCCACCGGGTGGTTGTTGGATGCTTTGGCCAAACAGCTTCTCTCATTCCTTCACCGTAATCAATCGGACACCCACCGGATCCACGGCTTCAACAAATGCTTCGGCGGTTTTTAGATGGACACTGTCCAGCCACGGAAGGTCCCCTTCTGTGATCTGCAATTGCCAACCATCCCGCCTGAGAATGAACCTTCCCCCCGTTTCCTGTAAGTCCGCTTGAAGACATTCCGCCAACATGCGGGGGTCAGTGGAGAATGGCATGACTAATACCGCTTTCGAGATCACTATTTTCCCGTCATCTTCTACGACATCCCGTCGTCGTTGCAATTCCAGACGAAATCCCCACGGCGTGTGCACAAACGTCCGCGCCTGGGATTCACTGACCGTCATACCCGCCAGCCGTGCTCGACTCATGACGGCATCATGCTCTTCTTCATCCACCAACAGCCCAAAGTGATCAAACCGGTCCCGCGTTCCCGCTCCGAAGGTCACATTCACCTGCCCACGGATCAACTCGATGATGCGAAACAGAATGGGGCGATGGCGAAAATCGTCCCATTCCAGCGGCGGGTTGTACGTGCGTATTTCACCGTTTTCCTTGCCCATGCGCAAAATCGTCCGAAAGCCGTGCAACCTGTAGAACTGTTCCATCTTTTCCACCTTGTTCGTCCAAAAATGATAATGGAACAACCACATCCATTTACATCCCCTCATCGTTTCAAATTCCATTCATCCCGGCCGTACCTCGTTTCCACCAGTTGTCGGACGAGCGTCTCCTCATATTCGGACAGTTCGCCGAGCGACAGCCTGATTCCCATCCCTTTTTCAAATCCATGCGTAAAGGCTTCCAAGGCCTCTTCCATCGTGACGGGGATTTGCCGCAGGTGATTGATGGCTACCGCTTTTTCAAGAAAACCTGCCTTCATCCGATCCTTCACCTGCTCGGATGGAAAACAGAGCACATCGAACAGCAAGTCCACATCCAGATCCAGCAGGATGGAACCGTGTTGCAATATGACACCCCGTTGCCTCGTTTGCGCACTGCCGGCCACCTTGCGCCCTTCCACAACCAGTTCATACCAGGAGGGGGAATCGAAACAAGCCGCCGATCCCATGGAGGCAAAGCGCTCTTTCTCGGCTTCGTCCGCCAGCGACACCATGTCTGCCTGCAAACCCAGTTGGCGGAAGCCTTCCAGCAGTCCGTTGCTGAACAACCGGTACGACTGGGTCACCGAGCGGGGGATGCCTGGATAAGATTCGGAAACGATGATGCTGTACGTGATCTCCCGATCATGCAAAACCGCCCGGCCCCCGGTCGGCCGCCGCACAAAGCCCAAACCGCGTTTACGCAATCGCTCCAGATCCACTTCTTTTTCCGCCCGCTGAAAATAGCCGATGGACAGCGTCGGAGGATTCCATCCGTAAAACCGGATGGTTGGCGGCGCCTTTCCTTCGCTGTGCGCAATCAGAATCGCCTCATCCACCGCCATGTTTTCCGCCGCATTTTGGTATCCCGTCCACAGCAATCGCCATGTCTTTTCCATCTTCACTGCTCCTTCGTGCCCTCTTGCCCGGAATAGTCCACCCTTCTTTAGATTAGGGCTGGTGAATACTGTCCAATTGCTTTCTCGGTTCGCTCCACTTACGCCCTCAAGGAAGTAGTGGTCATGGCCGCTCCAACTCGGAGCGCAGGGCGCGATTTCATTCCTGCGCTTTCCGGGTCTTCGCTCGGCCGAGCTTAGTAAGTCGATCACCTGGGAAAATATTTTCTCCCTCTCGGATTACCAGACACACTCTAGTCAACATCCACCTTGGTGTTACCCATCAACCAGTCAACCGTTTCCTGCATCGCCTCGTCAAACGGAGTGATCGTGTATCCCAGCTCGCGCACCGCCTTTTGCGAAGAATAATAGATGCGACGACCCGCCAGTTTAGCCAAATCCCATGCCAACATAGGCTCCCGACCACTGATCCAGGAAAGGGCTTCGGAAACCAACGCGATCGGGATCGCCGCCGTCCGCTTCAACACACGAATCGGCTTGTCCGATCCACCCAATCGGGCAATGCGGCGAAACGCTTCCACAAAGGGGAGATTGGTTCCACCCAAGATGTAGCGCTCCCCGATCCGCCCCTTTTCCGCCGCCAAGAGATGACCGCGGGCCACGTCCCGCACGTCACATAGATTGACACCGCCGTCAGGCGCAATGGTGAGCCGCCCTTTGGCCACAGCTGCGACAAAGTTGGGAGTGTATGTACGGATACCGAAGATCACGGTTGGATTGACCACTACTGCGGGTAATCCGTCATCCACCGCCCGCAGAACGATCTCCTCGGCCGTCCGCTTGGCAATCGCATACCCGACATCCAATTGTTCGCCGTCAAACGGATAAGTTTCATCCACCGGCTCCTCGGAGTCAGGCAGGCCCACTGCGGCAGCCGAACTGGTCTGTATAAAACGGCGGACACCGGCCCGTTTCGCCTCGTTCACCATGTTTTGCGTCCCCTTCACATGGCTATCTGACATGGCCCTGCGGACAAAACGGCCCCAACTCACCTCTCCCGCCACATGGAACACCCAGTCAATCCCCTCGCAAACGCCTGCAATGGAATCGGCATCCGTTACGTCTCCCTGCACTTTTCGAATGCCGTCGGGCAGATCGTGCAACCGGGACGTCGGACGGTGTAACAAAGTTACCTCATGACCCGCCTCGTGCAGAAGATGGACCAGATTGCGACCGACAAAACCGGTTCCCCCGGTTACCAAGACGCGCATCCGTTTTCCCCCTTTTTCACCACAAATCTTCCCCTTTCATCATAGTGCAAACGACGAAACTGAAACAACCGTAGCAACCACGGCACGCCCGCTGGGATCCAATTTCCGAGATCCTCTGATCCCCAATATCAATCAGATCTGCGCGGCAACGGACAGATTCTCTTTTCCCACACCGCCATTAACCCAAACCACCCGAAATTTCCCGTTAACCTTTCCAAGATGAATGTAAGTTCATGAAAACTCAATAACAAAAAACAAGCCGGGTTAGATCACCCCCGGCTTGATATTGGCTCATCATTTGCTTTTGATCGCCGTACCCAATTCCGTGCTGATGAAAACAGATTCAAACAGCGCGGAAAGTAGCCGACGATCCTGTGAAGGACGGTTGCCCCGTCCTGTTGCATTTAACTTACTCATAATTAGCTAAGAGCTAATATCCTACAGCCAATATTGACATTATGTGCAACACAACTGCCACCATGGTGCAGCAATGGTGACTAAATTATTTCCTATTGTTCTCATAGCATGCGTAATAGGGGTACTAAAATGCCGTACACCTAATATCCGTCAGAAAATTAACCCCGCCGTTTACACATTTCCCCCCGCTTGTCCTATGGGTAAGGTTGAGACTCTCCTCTATTAACACTCACTCAGAGATGTCAAAAGACGGAAATATCCGCCACACCTGCATAAGCACAGTTTTGATCTGATTTTATATGTCCGTTAATGGACATGACTGTGACAGTTTGCAGTATGCATTACATGTAAAAGGACCGATTCTCCTGCGTATTCAATATGGTGGTTGTGCTATCATGTAAGTTTGGTTTACTCCCGAACGTATCATTTGAAATTCCAATCGTATACGCGCATTACAGTTTGGACATCTTAAATTTGGACATCTTACTTATAGAATGAATGAGGGAGGGATTCATTAGTGTGGATTCTTTGGCTGTACCTATTAAACATGTTCTTAATGTTAACCGTAGCAATCCGCGAGGTACGAAGGCCAGCCAATGCTTTGAATTGGCTAACCATCAACCTCATTTTGCCTTTTATCGGTTTTGGACTCTATCTCAGCGCATCGAATCCCGTGCGCATTCGTCGAGAAAGACTGACGTCTCCGCACAATAAGTCGGATAAGTTGCCTGATTCATTCAGCCTCTCAGCCTCGGTCATTGCTCATGCTTTACGGCGTTTGACCGTACATGGCCTTCGGACCGGCCGAGTTCAGGTGCTTAAAAACGGCATTGAAACATATGAGAAACTTATCGAATCTATACAGAACGCGAAAAGAACGATTGATCTGGAATATTACATATACCGGGATGACCAAATTGGCAGACGTATCACGGACCTGCTAATCGAACGGTCCTCCGCAGGTGTTCGGGTCCGATTTTTGAGAGACGGTTTGGGAAGCCGACAATTTCCACGGCATCAGATCATTCGGATGATGGATGCAGGGATTGAATGCAGTACGTTTTTTCCCATGCGCTTCCCTTGGGTATTGTCCAATTGGAATTACCGGGATCATTGTAAGATCGTCGTGATCGACGGAAAGGAAGCTTTTACAGGTGGTATCAACGTCGGGTATGAGTATACAGGAATGAAGCCGAATGTAGGGTTCTGGCGCGACAACCATGTGCGAATCGTAGGTGAAGTTGCAGCCGATTTGCAAGCTGTATTCGACGCCCATTGGAGCATCGCTTCGCCGGAACGGATGAAGACGAAGACACGGAAAACAATAGTTGAAAATACGCTAATCCCCATTCAGAGTCCAAGGCGTATGACGCGGAACATAGCTCAACCAGGTAGTGCCTCTTTTACTGAATGGTCTACAGAATGGGGCGCTGAGATGGGCACCATGGATGGTACCAGTGATGAAACTGCTAACACAGAGGCGTTGCAGGAAGTGTACGTACAAACGTTAGAAGGTAATCCTGGAATTCCCACCCAAGTCATCCGGCAGTCATACTTCATTTGTCTAACACAAGCGACCCAGACTATTGACATCACCACCCCCTATTTTGTTCCCGATGCTGATATTATCATGGCGATAAAGACAGCCGTGGCACGCGGTGTTCGAGTTAGATTGCTGGTTCCTCGCTCAATGGACCTCACAACTACGATCGTAGGCGCTGCAAGCCGTACATACTACGGAGAATTGTTGGAAGCCGGGGTCCATATCTATCTGTACAACAAAGGTATATTGCACGCAAAGCTAATGATAATCGATGGTGAGATTGCCGTAGTAGGCGCCGCAAACTATGATATGAGAAGTTTTCGCCTGGACTACGAGGTATGCGAAGTCTTGTATAGTGCCAACGTGGCAAGGGAACTTACGGAGCAATTCGAGCACGATCTCACTGATTCCGTACTGTTGAGGACCGAAGATTTGAGGAACCGCTCTCTTTCACAGCGCATTCTCGATCAAGGAGCGCGCCTGCTTTCACCGTTGTTATAGACGCTCCGTTGCTCAATTTTCCCATCAATTTTGGTTTACCTTGTTCCCTCCATTTTAGATTCGTTAGACTACCCCGTTTCAAGCTGGCAAAAATGTAATCCATATAATGTCCGCTAAATAAGATTAGCGGACATAATGAACTAAGCACCCCATCGCACGGGGTGCCTCCCGGAATACACTCATTTTCTTCCTGAGCTTCGGTAATGGCTAACGACACATCGTTTCACTTGAAACGTTTTCAGCCGTACTAACAAAGAATGAGCGCGTCCACAAGCTGGGCTGGGCAGGCAGTTTAAAAACAGATGACAGTGATCTGGCATCACTTCCATGACAAGGATATCCCAGATGTTTTCCTGACAAATGTCTTTCACCAACTGTTTGAATCGCTCTTTCACTTGGTTTATCAACACTTTTCTGCGATAACGTGGGCAGAAAACAAAGTGGTAGTTAATCAGAGAAACCGTCTTTTTGGTCTTCTGTATGCTTGTCCCATGGTTTTAATTATATCAGTATTTTATTTATACTGAAACAACAAAAACAAAAATGTTGCTCTAAGTTCCCTCTTCAGAGGGCACCGAGCAACGCCGCCTTTCATCCCACGATTGAAACCGTGGGCTTTCAGGCGACTTTTTCTGTAAGTGTCGAATCAGGCTTGCACAAATTCCGGCGGTGCCTCGCCCTCCGAGTCTGTCTCGAACGACGGTTTCGGCAGAGCCGAGTTGACGCCCCAGTAAAACAGGATGATGGCACCGATGACAACGACCACGGTATCCCATTGACCTGGTATCCACGGGGATTTCATCGGACCAAACGAGCCGATATACGACATCACCAGAATAAAGATGTAGTAGACGACGAGCCATGCGCCGGACTTCCAAGCCTGCTTCAGACTTGCGCGAGTGGATTCGTCTTTGTCGATAAATGCGAAGTACAAAACCAATGCGCCGAGCGTTAGACCTATCAGCATGCTGTCGGTTGTCCAACCTGCCCAGTAGATGATACAGGTGGCTGCGATGAACGCCAACGGGCTCAACACCGAACCGCCCTTGAGTGTGAATGGTCGCTTCATGTTAGGCATTGTCTTGCGCATCGAGGTCATGGAAATGGGACCAATCATATACGTCATGACTGTTGCAGATGTGACAGCATCGACGAGCTTCGACCAAGTGTCTGTGTTGGGCGGCAAAATCCAAGCAATCGCCAACAGGAAGCTTAACCAAAGGGCAGCGCGAGGAACGCCTGTACGTGGATTGACCTTCGCAAACCAGGAGTAGAAGTGGCGGTTTTTGGCCCACGCGTAGAGTACACGACCAGTACCTGATAGGTAGATGTTACCTGTGCCAGCTGGTGAGATTACAGCGTCAACCAACAGGAGCGTCGACAACCAACTCAAGCCGAGTGAACCCGCAATCCATACAAACGGGTAGTTCGCGGACTTTGGCATGAAGTCAGCAACGTGCCCCCAGCCACTTGCCAGCGCGTTACTCGGAACAGTGCCGAGGAACGTCACTTGAAGCAGAATATACACAATGGTACCGAGTGTAACAGCCATAATGATGGCGCGCGGAATATCACGTTGCGGATTCTTCGCTTCCGCGCCAAAGTCGACCGCTTGGCGGAAACCAAGGAAAGCAAAGATGATACCTCCACCGGAGATGGCCGTAAACACGCCTTCCGCACCACCTGGGGCGGCGCCCACAGTCGCGAAGTTGGCTTCCTTGAAGAAAAAGAACAAGGTGATGATAGTCACGGACGGAACAACGAATTTGAAGAACGTGATAATGGTATTAATCTTGCCGAACACATTCACACTCCAATAGTTCAACAGGAAGAACAAAAGGAGAAGTAAGATTTCAATGGCGCGACCCGTGAGGGATGGACCGGCGCTGCCCATCAGAGCTGGCCAGTAGTAGGATGCATGGCTTACGACCGCCTCAACTTCAATTCCAGCAACACTAGAATACGCGAGCAATGAAGCCATACCCGACAAAAAGCCAACCAGCGATCCGTGCGTGTATTCCGGATATCGAACAAAACCGCCAGCACGCGGTAGTGCCGCAGCCAATTCCCCGTATACCAGACCGATTAATAAGACCGCGATGGCACCGCCCACCCAGGCCACCCAGGCAATAGATCCAGCGTACTTCGCTCCGTTCATGGATGCCAACAGCCAACCAGACCCGATGATGGAACCAAGACCCAGAAAGGTCAAATCGAGCAGGCTTAACTTTTTCTTAAAAGTTCCTTCCATACCGTCTCTCCTTTCAGTTTATAGATCGAATACTCAGATATCTTCCTGCGAGATATGCGAGATGAGTAAAACAATCAAATCTCAATATCTTCATTGACTCAAATTTCCGTAAATTCTATTCCATTTAAGGCGTTCGTATTCACCTTTGCCCAAAAATATCAGTTACATAAATCCTTACTTTTTGTTGAGGTCAGATCCGAATCCCATTTATAAGGAAACTGTGGGAAGGAGATTCCTCATTTGATACATAATTTCCAGGTTATGGTTGATGCTGTCGTTTTGTAAATATGAAAAGGCGCTTCGGCCGTTCGGTCGAAGCGCCACGTTGTTTCTAATGTTGTACTGGCTCCGATCTCCCTGCACCCGCAACCACAACCGACCCACTGCTTAAGCCTTTTCCGTTTGCGATACGTCATCCGATTCGCTCACACTCCACCGGTAGCGCAACGCATAAGCCACCAACACCACCAACCAACTGAGCAAGCTGGCCCACAACTGGGACCGCATCGAGGGAATCCACGCCATGGACCCGATCACCGCCAACATGCCGGCGATGGTCAGATAGGTGAGTATGGGATAGCCCCACATCCGAACTTGCAACCTCTCCGGCCGTTCCCTCTCCAGCCGGGCGCGCATGCGGAGCTGGGAGACTGCGATCAGCAGGTAAATGAACAATGCGACTACACCTGACGAGTTGACGAGGAACAGGAACACTTGATCCGGCGACACATACGACATGACGACGGACAGGTAACCAATAACCGTCCCCAGAAGGATGGCGCGAATGGGAACTCCCCGGCCATTGAGGTGCATGAACCAACGAGGGGCATCCCCCTTTTTCGCCAATGCGTACAACATCCGTGACGAGGTGTACAAACCGGAGTTGAGGCAGGAAAGGACCGCCGTCAACACGATGACATTCATGATCTGATCAGCAGCAGGGATATTGAGCGCCGATAACGCGCTGACATAGGGACTTTTCAGCACACTGGCGGCATTCCAGGGCAACATCGTGACCACCAGCAAGATCGACCCGATGTAGAAAATCAGCACGCGCCAGATCACGGAGTTGGTCGCCTTGGCTACTGCCTTTTCGGGTTCGGACGATTCGGCAGCGGCGATGGTGACGATCTCCGATCCGACAAACGAAAAGATGACAATCACGATCCCCTGGAGGATGGAGGTATACCCGTGGGGGGCGAACCCGCCGTGAGCGTAGAGATTGGAGAAGTTCATCGACGTACCCGGCCACAATCCCAGGACATACAGGCCGCCCAGGATCATGAAGACGACGATGGCCCCCACCTTGATCGAGGCAAACCAATATTCAAATTCCCCGTACGAGCGGACGGAAATGACATTGGTCAGTGTCAATAGCACCATCAAGACCAAACTCAACACCCACAACGGCACGCCGGGCAGCCAATATTGCAGAATGCCTGCACCCGCAGTCGCCTCCACCGCCACGACGATGACCCAGAAATACCAATACAACCACCCGATCGAGAAACCGGCCCAACCGCCCAACGCCACTCGACCGTACTCAGCAAACGACCCAATGGAGGGATGTGCCGCCGCCATCTCTCCCAACATACGCATGACCAAGACAATCAATACACCCGCCAGCAAATACGAGATCACGGCTGCCGGCCCGGTCGCGTGGATGACCGCACCGCTGCCGACAAACAGCCCGGCACCGATCACGCCCCCCATCGAAATCATGCGCATATGGCGCATTTTGAGACTTTTCTGCAGTTGTCCTTGTTCCTTCACCCGTCATTCCTCCCATCTGTCAGCCATTCAACTCGCGTGCTCCCGCAACGCCTGTTTCACCTTATTGACGAGGAGGGCCGCATCTTCATCCGTCAGGGACAACGGCGGGGAGATGGCGATCACATTGTTGAAACCGGCCACCGTGTCCCCGTTTTTGCCGACCAACACGCCCAGATCCTTACATGTGGCGACCACCGCATTGACCCGATCCGAGTTGGCCGGTTGACGTGTTTCCTTATCCTCCACCAGCTCGATTCCAATCAACAGACCCTTGCCTCGAATCTGACCCACATGCGGCAGATCTTCCATATCGGACAACGACTCCAGGATCTGTTCACCCAATGTTGCAGATCGTTCCACCAATTTTTCCTTTTCAAGGATGTTCAGGTTCTCGACCGCCAACGCACATGCGGCCGGATTACCTCCGAAAGTGTTGACGTGACGGAAGTGATCATATTCCTCCGTCCCTTTGAACGCTTCAAACAATTCTTTGCGCACTGCAGTGACTGCCAAGGGGAGATACCCGCTGGTGATACCTTTGGCCATCGTGACAATGTCAGGTTGGATGCCGTAATGCATGAATCCGAACGGCTTGCCAGTACGGCCAAACCCGCAAATCACTTCATCGATGATCAACAGCGCACCATGCCGGTCGCAAATCTCTCTCACCCGACGTAAATAATCGTCAGGAGGGATGAGGATGCCGCCGCCCGTGATGATCGGCTCCATAATGACACCGGCCACGGTCCGGTCAATTTCCCAATTCATCGTATAGTCAAAAATTTCCGCGCACTCCCTGGCGCAGGAATCCGGTGCTTTACCAAAAGGACAATGGTAACAGTCCGGAGGTGGGACCTGGAGAAAACCCGGAACCAACGGTTCATACCGGTACTTGCGCTGAGCCTGTCCCGTCGCCGACATCGCCCCCAGCGTATTGCCATGATAGGCTCGGTAGCGAGAGAGAAACTTGTAACGGTTCGGCTCGCCATTTTGGCGATGGTATTGACGGGCGATTTTGAAAGCCGTCTCGTTGGCCTCCGAACCGCTGTTAGAAAAGAAGAATAAATAATCGTCCCCCAACCACTCCCGCAATTTCTCACCCAACCGGATCGCAGGCAGATGGCTTTGCGTGAGGGGGTAGTACGGCATCTCGATTAATTGCTCGTATGCCGCCCGGGCCAGCTCTTGTCTGCCGTATCCAGCATTGACACACCACAATCCCGCCATCCCGTCCAAATACTTCCGCCCTTCCACGTCAGTCACCCACGCACCTTCAGCCCGCGTCACCACCAGCGGGTGCGCGTCGGAGTGATACCGTGCCATCTGGTGCCAAATCAGTTGTCGATCCTTTTCCCACCACTCTTTTGCCGATGGGGCCGTCATGGTATGTTCGTTCATCCATTGCCGCCTCCTTCTGAAGCATGTTTCCTCACTCCTGAATACAAGCAATCTTCGTGCCAAGTTGAGGGCCGTATATTTTGCTGCCGAACGTCGTTTTTCTCCGGTTGGGTCGATCCAAAATTGAATTGTGATCCAAAAATGAATCAGCCATGCAGGCGAATGCCGTGTTTTTTCAATTTGCGTACGACAGTCGGTTGACTGACGCCCAACAGAGAAGCGATTTGTGCGGTGGTTCGCCCTTTTTTGGCCACCGACAGCAAGACTTCTCGTTCCACCTCATTCAGGATGACATTCAGCGTTCGCCCTTTTTCCCATCGCAAAGCGGGGAGCGTTCCCGATTGCCTGTACGGCTCCGGCATATCGTCCATGCGGATTACCGTGGATTCCGTCGTCACCACCAAACGTTCCAACAGGTTTTCTAGTTCCCGGACATTTCCCTTCCACGACAGTTGTGTCAGCCAGTCCACCACTTGCGGGTCCACCGTTTTGTGAACGCCATATTTGCGACAAATCGTCTCCATCAACGAACGGATTAACAGGACGATATCTTCTTTCCGCTCCCGAAGCGGCGGAATGACGATCGGAACCACATTGAGACGATAATACAAATCCTGACGGAATCGCCCCTCTTTGACGAGTTGTTCCAAATCCTGATTGGTTGCGGCGATCAGACGAAAATTGGATGACCGCGCTTCCGTCCCGCCCACCCGATAAAACCGCTTTTCTTGAATCAGTTTTAACACCTTCACCTGGGAGGCGGGTGACAATTCGGCGATTTCATCGAAAAACAGTGTTCCGCCGTCGGCCAATTCCGCAAATCCTGGCTTTCCTTTCCGTTGTGCGCCAGTAAACGCACCCGCTTCGTATCCGAACAACTCCGATTCCAACAGCGCCTCCGGGATCGCGCCGCAATTCACCTCTATCAACGGACCTCCGGCTCGGGCACTGTGCTGGTGAATCCAACGCGCCAATGCCGTTTTGCCGACACCGGACTCGCCCAGCAACAGGATGTTCACATCCACTTTGGCTGCTTTTCGCGCCGTCTCCAACACCTGTTGCATCGCTTTGCTCGCCGCGACGATCGGTTCATTCGTCATCCGGTCGCGCCGCAGGACCTCCAGCTCCGCCTGCAAACGGTCCACTTCTTTTTCCAAGACAGCCAAATGTTCGCGCAATCGAACTGGTTCGGTGATATCCCGCGAGATACATACCACCCATCGCAACTGTCCGTTTTTGTCAAACACGGGCAGGCCTGTGACCAGCATCCGACGCCCGCTTTTCGTTTGTTGCACGGCGGTCTGTTTTTCTCCCGTTTCCAGTACACGCAATGTGACGGAAGGATAAAACACCCGTTGTTTCTCCAATTCCGCCACCGTTTTTCCAACCAATTGATGGGACGGCTGACCATACATTTTCTCAAAGTCGCCGTTGACCGTGAGAATGCGTCCCCGTTCATCGGTGATGATCAGGTCGTCGAACAGTTTCCCGATCACCGCTTCAAAGTCCCATTCTTCCGTTGTTTGTCTCCGATGAGGATTCATCATCTGTCATCCCTCCGATGAAACAGGTTGACACTTCTCAGATTTTTTTCTTTTTCAATATTTCAATGAATCATGATCGTGATCAACTTGTCCGATTTGGCGTCGATTGTAGGTGCGACTGATATTCGCACCCCTCCCTTCGACTGTTTGTTAATTTCAGCATACATTAGAACGAATGTTCCGTAAAGTGAAACCACTGTTAGGTGTTGAGACTACAAATAGACTGGTGCCGACTGAAGCGTTTTCTCCCCATGCCAATGCGAAGATGAAAACAAAGGCCGGAGGAGAGGGGTCCCCTCTCGCAATCATGACAGAATTTTGGTACAATTGGTCGTAGAATATGAAAACAGAAAATTTATATTGAAGGGAAAACTCGTAAAACGAAACAATAATAGCGCGAATGTATTCATTGACTGATTTTGTTGAATCCCCTCTTGGGATCAGGCGAGAGAGATTTCGCTGCCGTCGCTGTTGATCTACGCACTCATTGCCCTATCCATTCATGGTCATTGCTCCAGTGATACATGTCATGATCACGGCCACAAGCAAGATTTCCAGTTTCCCCATGTTTCAACAGATTGGAAGCACCGCCCTTATATGAAGGGCCGTATCCGCTAAAGAAAACCATTGGGAGGGAAAAATGTTGAATCAAAAAACGTATTTCATCACAGGATTCCCGGGTTTTATCGCAACGAAAATGATCAGGAAATTGCTTCTTCAGGACTCTGCTTCCCGATTTGAGTTGTTAGTACATCCCAGCCAATTGAATAAGGCGAAAGCAGAAATCCACCTCTTGGAAAACGATTTCGGGGCGGTAGACAAATTTACTGTCGTCCCCGGTGATATCACATTAAAAAATCTGGGGATGAATGAAGCTACGTTACAGAGGCTCCGAGAAACCGTTACTCATGTATTTCACCTCGCCGCGATTTACGACTTGGCCGTTCCGAAAGATGTTGCTTATCAGGTGAACGTTGTTGGAACAGACAATGTGAACCAGTGGGTGTTACAATTAGCGAAACTACAGCGATACGTATATTTTAGTACCGCATACGTTTCGGGGACTCGGACTGGAAGAATTTTGGAAACGGAATTGGATTGCGGCCAATCCTTCAAAAACTTCTACGAGTCAACCAAATTTGAGGCAGAAGTGCTGGTGCAAAAAATTCGCGACAAAGTCCCTACCACGATCATTCGACCAGGCATTGTGATGGGGGATTCAAAAAATGGCGAAACCGTTAAATTCGATGGCCCCTACTTCATCATGCGGTTTTTGGACAAGTTCGCCAAATGGCCGATCCCCTATATCGGGAAGGGAAAAGCGTTAATCAATCTGGTCCCCGTGGATTACGTTGTCGATGCGACCTGTTATTTGGCACATCATCCAAAGGGCGAGGGCAAAGTCTATCATTTGACTGACCCACGCCCGTACCACGCGAAGGACGCGTATCAGATGATTTGCGAAGCGTTGATTGGAAAAAAACCATCATTCACGATCCCCTTATCGATTGTGTATGGATTGCTTTCCATACCCGCGTTTCGTAGATGGGTGATGGTAGAAAAAGAGACCATCGATTATCTAAACTTAAAAGCAGAATATGACTGCACACAAGCCTTGAAGGATCTGGAGGGGTCTGGGGTGGTGTGTCCGGATTTCTCGGAATACATCAAGATAGCGGTGGAATTCTACAAACAGCACCGGCATGACCCGGATAAAATGATTCTTGTGGATCAGAGAGATAAAAAGAAGTTAGGTGGCAAACAGCTAGGCTACCAAGGACATCACTGGGACACCGTAAGCGCATCAGCCAAACAACATTCACGATCTATATAAGAGTCCGCTCATTTCATTGCTTTCTCCGTTGGCGGTCAGACCATTCGCCGGCGCTTTCATCTCCCTATTTCAACAGGGGATGAAAGCGCTTTATCCTTTATCAATAAAAAACCGGCTTCCTGACGGAAACCGGATCAGCTGATGTGATCTCAACCGTATTTGTACGTAATGCCGTACCCGCCTTTGGGATACACCCAATGGATGTTATAGTAGGGGCACCCGATACGGCAGGTGCCGCACTCGATGCAATTCTCAAACGCGACGGTGGTCATCTCTCCTGTCCAGTCATAGACGTCCGCTGGACAAAAATGGGTGCATTCCTTCGTCTCGCATGTCAGACAAACCTGCTGATCCTTGATGATTAAATGGGACTGGTCATCCACTTTGTACCGGATGGTAAACAACTTCTCCGCAATGCTGTTGCTCATCCGTTCATCGCCCTCCATCCCTTCATGCCCACTTTGAGCAGATTCCAGGTTCCCCCGGCTGCCTGTTTAAGATATTGTATGGCTTTTTTCTGCTTTTCGCCTTTGGGGACACCGTCGACGAGAAACATTTCGTACGCCGCCCGGTTCACCGCCTGCGGCAGGCGGGTGAACAACAACTCAGGGTCCTCTTCCTTCAAAATCTGATGCATACCTTTGTACTTGACCAAATCCTTGCGGATAAAGGACTCGGCCACCTTCTGATCATACAGACGAAGTGTCTCCCGCGAAAAGTCGCCTCTTTTTTTGGCCTCGATCACCGCTTCTCCCGCCATACGGCCAGAAGTCATGGCCAAGTTGGACCCTTCCCGGTGCACAAAGTTGACGAGCTGGGCAGCATCTCCGGTGATGCACCATCCGTTTCCACTGAGCGGTGGGACGGAATTCCATCCGCCCTCTGGGATCAGGTGTCCCGCGTACTCCTTGGTTTCCCCACCTTCGATCAGCCGTCGGATCATCGGGTGCTTTTTCACATGGTCCAACAGTTCGTACGGCTTGATCTTCTTCTTTTTAAGATGGTTCACCATCACACCGATTCCAAGCGACAGCGTATCCTTGTTGGTGTACAGGAAGCCCATCCCGGCCATTCCCAGCGACGTTTCGCCCATGAACTCGATGGTGACACCTTCATCACCTTCTAGATTGAAGCGGTCCTGGATCTTCTCTTTGGGCAAGGCGATGATCTCTTTCACCGCCAATGAGACCTCATCCGGTTGCCATTCTTTGTGGATGCCCAATTGTTTACCCAGCAGCGAGTTGACGCCGTCGGCTATCACCACCACGTCAGCGTAGAGATCGCCGTCCTCCCGGTCAGTACGCACCCCGACCACGCGATCCCCTTCGGTGATCAGCTCGGTGGCCACCGTCTCGTAAATGGGCACGGCCCCCGCCGCTTCCGCCTGGGAGGCGAACCACTGGTCAAACTTCACGCGAAGGGCAGTCCAGCAGTTGTAAGGTTCCTTGTAGGCCTCGTTCCGATGGCTGAACGTAACCGCCGAGTCTTTTCCCATCAGCCAGATCCGCTGTTCGACGATGTGTCGCTCCACCGGCGCTTTGTGCCACTGATCGGGTAACACGTCCTCCAGTTGTTTACGGTAAAGCACCCCGCCGAACAGGTTTTTCGCTCCCGGAAATTCCCCCCGTTCAAGCAGGACCACGGACAATCCCGCCTTGGCCATGGTATAAGCCGCCGCACTCCCCGCCGGACCCGCGCCTACGACGATGGCGTCAAATTTTTCGTTGGCCATTACTCTCTCCCTCCTCATGTTAACGCGCCGCGACCGGGTCATTTTTTTCCGTTTTCAAAAAAGGAAGTCCTCTCCGTTTTTTCACTTCTTCCGTCAAAGCGGGGACAATCTGAAACAGATCCCCCACAACCCCGAAGTGGGCCACTTTGAAAATGGGTGCATCAGGATCCTTGTTGATGGCCACAATCACGTCGGCGTTCTGCATCCCCACCAAGTGCTGTACCGCACCAGAAATCCCCACGGCGATGTACAATTTGGGACGTACCGTGTGTCCGGTCTGCCCCACCTGATGCTCATGGCCGATCCAGCCGGCATCCACTGCTGCCCTGGATGCACCCACCACGCCGCCCAATGCGTCAGCCAGTTCCTTTAACAGGCGGAACGGTCCGGGACCACCCAATCCGCGACCGCCTGCGACGATCACATCGGCGTCTTCCAGATTGACCCGCTTTTCATCCTGGATGAAGTCCAACACCCTTGCCGCGATTTCCTCCTCCTTCATCTCGCAGGTAATCGGGATGATCTCCCCCTTGCGAGACGGGTCGCGCGGCAGGGCTTCAAACACGCCTGCCCGGGCGGTCGCCATCTGCGGGCGGTACTGCTTACACAAAATGGTGGCGACCATTTTCTCTGAGAAAGCGGGGCGGCTGGCCAGCAACAACCGGCTGGGATGGGGTTCCACGTCCAACTGGGTGGTATCCGCCGTCAGTCCCGTCGGTAAGTGGGTGGCGATCGCTCCGGCCAGGTCGCGTCCGGTGTAGGTGGCACCCATCAGCACGATCTCCGGCTTGATGTCCCGGATCAGTTGCAGGCAGACGCGGCTGTAGGGGCGGGTTCGGTAGACGGACAGCACGGGATCGTCACAGATGTACACCTTATCGGCTCCCCGTTGGATTGCCTCTTCTGCTAGATGGCCCACCCGGTGGCCCATCACCAGTGCGATGGTTTCCACCTCCAGCTTCGCCGCTAGCTTCCGGCCGATGCCCAGAAGTTGCCACGACACGCTTTTGGCAACGCCGTCCCGCTGCTCAACCACTACCAACACCCCGCGGTATTCAGACCAGTCTGGCATGTCTTCCGGTTGAGCCGCTTTTTTCTTTTCCGTCATGCCGACACCTCCTCCGACTGTTGGTTCCATCCCAATTTATCGGGCAAATCCGTCGACCACAGCCGATCAGCCAGGAATGCAGCCGCTTCCTGCGGTGATTGATCTTTTACGACTTCCCCGTTGGTGGGCTTTTGTTCAGGCACCCATGTCTTGGCAACGATCGTGGGGGAGCCTTTCAGCCCAATTTGCTTTTTGTCCATGTCCGGAAAATCATCCACCGTCCAGATCACCGGCTTAAACCGTGCTGCCCTGAGCATGCCCGGCATGCTCGCACGGCGCACCTTGTTCAACTCCTTGAGCGCCGTCAACAGCGCCGGCAAACGGGTTTCCACCACTTCCAAACCGTCTTCCAGGTGACGATGAACCGTGATGGTTCGTTTCTCCAGATCGATGCCCACTACTTTTTCCACATACGTCAACTGTTCCAAATCCAGACGGCAGGCGATTCCCGGTCCCACTTGTCCGGTGTCGCCATCCAACGTTTGTTTTCCGCAAAACACCAGATCGACGGGACCCCACTCTTCCCCGATCTTTTGAATCGCTTTGGCCAACACGTAGGAGGTGGCCAGCGTATCCGCCCCGGCAAACCGGCGGTCCGTCACCAAAACAGCCTCGTCGGCTCCGAGGGAAATACATTGTTTCAGCGTTTTCTCCGCCGGCGGTGGCCCCATACAAACTACGGTGATGCGGGCGCCATATTGATCTTTGATGCGTAGTGCCTCTTCCAGCCCGTGCATGTCGTAAAAGTTGGCGATAGCCGGAACCCCCTGCCGGATCAGCGTATTGGTCTTGGGATCGATCCGGATCTCCCTGCTGTCCGGCACCTGCTTCACACAACAGACGATGTGCAGCATGTTTTCACCCCTCTCCTATTGTGAAACTTGTAACAAACCATAAGATAAGAACGCCTTGAAAAAACCAACTTTTTACCAACCTATGTGCAAATCCATGTTTCCATTCGTGCCCCCTTTCTCAATCGAGGACACATCGTCACAAAACGACGAATTATGACAATTATTCAACAGTAACAATCTTCTGCATTATAATCCGAATCTCCTGCCAATGATTCAAAAAAGATAGCCCAATCTCTCTTTATAATATAAATTGACCTCGAAAAATGACGGGAGTGTGAGAGATGTTTCTCCAAGTCTTTCTCATTGGTTTGCTGGGTGCGATTTCACCCGGACCGGACTTTGTCGTCGTAACGCGTAACAGTTTGAGCTACGGGGCACGGATCGGAATTGCCACGGCATTCGGTATCGCAACGGCGCTGGCCATCCATATCGCCTATACCGTTGGTGGATATGCACTCATCTTAAAGCAATCGCCCGCCGTGTTCACCGTGATTCAACTGGCCGGAGCGGCTTACTTGGCATGGTTGGGTACGCAAGCGATCCGTTCCCGCCCTGCCACTGAAACGGAATCGGAAACAGCGGAAGGAAACGGAGAAGACACCGAAACCAAAAGCGGTTGGCAAGGTTTTCGAGAAGGCTTTTTGTGCAATGCACTCAACCCAAAAGCGGCACTCTATTTTTTGGGGATTTTCTCCCAGTTTTTACGGCCGGGAGATCCGCAATGGTACTACTGGATGTACGGATTGGAAAATATCGTAGCGGTAGGGGGATGGTTTATCGTGTTGGCCGTCATTATCTCCTCCCCCCGCTTCCGCAAGGGGTATCATCGGTATCGTCATTGGACCGATCGATTGTTGGGAGCTGTACTCCTCTTTTTCGCAGTGCGAATCTTGTGGTTGGCCGTCAGCCAATGGAGTTGATCGCACGAGAACAAGGACACACCTTGCAACAGTTAAACTCAGAGTGTGTCTAAATATCGAGCGCTAATTTCCAGATTTGCTCCACCTGCGCCCTGCAAAAGCAAATCACAGCTGCCCGGGGGCGCAGGAAGTGGGCAAAGTACGCACGTTGCCAGCAAATAAATTTCTGCTCGTGTCTGGTGTTCGGTAACACGTCTGGAGACGCTTGTTGACAGGTTGTTCTTCTTGATTTATTTAAAGAATATTTGTTATATATCAACTAAACATAATATTGATGAATAAATCCACTTTACTAAGGAGGGGACTGTATGACAACCGACTCACACGGCATCGATTGGGAACAAATCGCCCGTTCACCTGAGTTCCGCATGTTGATGAAACGAAAAAGACGCTTTATGACATGGTCCGTCGTATTTTTCTCTCTTTACTATTTCGCCCTTCCCGTACTCACCGGGTATTTCCGCTTTCTCAACACGCCGGTTTTCGGCTCGATGAACGGTGCTTATCTGTTTGCCCTGTCGCAGTTTTTCATGGCATGGGTATTGGCGTTTCTCTATATTCGCCACGCCAACCGCATGGACCGCCTGATCGAGGAAATCATCTGCAAACGGAAGGAGAAAGCTTCATGAATACCGTGGCATTCACCTTATTCGCCTTGATCATGCTGTTGACGCTGGGCATCACGTATTGGGCATCGAAACGGACGCAAACCACCACCGACTTTTACGCGGCCGGCCGCTCCATCTCCGGTTGGCAAAATGGTATCGCGATCTCCGGAGATTATATGAGCGCCGCCTCGTTCCTAGGGATTGCCGGGCTGATCGCTTTGAACGGATTTGATGGATTTCTGTACTCGGTCGGTTGGCTGGTGGCCTATCTCGTTGTGTTGATCGTCGTGGCCGAACCGTTGCGCAACACCGGACGCTACACATTGGCGGACATGCTGGCGTACCGGTTGAAAGCAAAACCGGTTCGATCCGCGGCAGCACTTTCCACGATGGCCATTTCCACCTTTTATATGATTGCCCAATTGGTCGGTGCGGGCGGAATTATCAAACTTTTGCTCGGGCTGCAATATGAGGTGTCCATCATCCTCATCGGCGTGTTGATGATCCTGTACGTCGCATTCGGCGGGATGCTGGCCACGACATGGGTGCAGATCATCAAAGCTGTGCTCCTCATGACCGGAACCATCTTGCTCGGCCTGCTGGTTCTCAGCCATTTCAGCTTCAGCATCGTGGAGATATTTAACCAAGTGTCAGCCAAATACGGGCAATCGTTTTTGGAACCCGGAAAACTGTACAAAAACCCGCTGGATAACCTTTCACTCGGATTGGCCCTGCTCGCCGGAACGGCGGGACTGCCCCACATCCTGATCCGCTTCTATACCGTCCCCAACGCCAAAGAAGCCCGTACTTCCGTCGCATGGGCAATGGTCATCATCGGTTCTTTCTATATCATGACGACCTTCCTTGGATTCGGTGCAGCACTGCTGGTCGGTCAGGAAAAGATCAAGGCCGCAGACAAGGCCGGAAACATGGCTGCTCCTCTGCTGGCAGATGCGTTGGGCGGCAACTTCTTCCTCGCGTTTATCTCCGCCGTGGCTTTTGCAACCATTCTGGCCGTCGTAGCCGGGTTGGTGATCTCGGCCGCCGGAGCGTTCGCCCATGATTTCTATTTCAATGTGTTGCGCGGCGGGCAAGTGACGGAACGGGAGCAAATGCGCGTGGCGAAATGGGCTTCCATCGGCGTAGGGGTGGTAGCGATCATCCTGGCACTGCTCGCCAAAGAACAAAACGTCGCCTTTTTGGTGGCGTTGGCATTTGCCGTGGCCGCCAGTGCCAACCTGCCCGTCATCGTGTTCAGCCTTTTTTGGAAGCGCTTCAACACTACGGGGGCTGTATCCGGGATCCTCACCGGGTTGATCAGTTCCATCCTACTCGTATTGGTCAGTCCAAACCTGATGGAACCTGATCAAGCCCTGTTCCCGCTGAAAAATCCGGCGATCCTGTCCGTACCGCTCGGTATGCTCGGCGCCGTATTGGGCACGCTCTTATCCCGCGAACCGGAAGCCGAGCGGAATTTTAACGAACTGTACGTGCGATCCCAGACGGGGATTGGTGCGGAATAGAGTGGCATCTATATACTTTCAATAAACGTGTCTCGCTTCCCCCTCATTCCCTATCCATCAAGAGCCGGGTTCGCCAACAAAGGCCGACCATGTTAATGGTCGGCCGGTTCCATTTATTTTGAGCTGTCCTGCTCTTGCAGTTGAACTTCCTTTGAACTGTTGGCATCCATCTGACTTGTAGAGAGTTGGTCGGATGTCTCATCCGTACCGTCCCAATCGTAACGCAATCCGTGGCCGTAGGGGTACAAACCCGGAATGGTGACAGGCAACCGCCCTTTCGGTTGGTTATCCCCGAACACCGTTTCCACCGCCGCCTGGAGCGATACAGAGCGGAAGCCGTATGCGGCGAGATAGGCAGGCACATCAGGGAACGCCTGGATGTCGTACGGATTGCGGAACGCGATCACGACCATCGGCTTGTGCAATTCTTGGAGCGCTTTCACCAGTTTCACCTGTTGCGGGTTGGCAGTCGCATTGTAGGTTCCGACCAGCAATACATCCTGTGTTTTGGCCATGTCCACCGCTGCTTGAATATCCGCATCGGAAGGATTGACTTGGCTATGGTAGATTTCCGTCGCATTAGCGTGGTACGGATGAACACGATCGATTAGGGAGAACTGGCTGATGATCCCCAGTTTCTGTTCCGGTTTTAAGTGAAGCGGCAACAGATTGTTCTCATTTTTGACCAGCGTGATTGAAGACCGAGCAATTTTCATCGAGGTGCGCAGGTGCTTCTCCGTTGCGACATGATCAGGAATATCAGCCGGATCGACGAAGTGATGTTCAAACAATCCGTATTTCGCTTTGACCTTCAAGATGCGCAACACCGATTGATCGATTTGCTCCGCGGGAATCTCCCCTTTTCGGGCCGCCTCCAGTACCGCTTGGTACACCGCCATCTGCTCGTCCGTCTTCAGCGCCGGCGTGAGCAGGAGGATGTCCGCTCCGGCCTGTACCGCTTTTACTGCCGCTTTGGGTACACCTCCGAAATAGTTGGCCACACCCGCCATCGTCATCGCGTCAGTGATGATCAACCCCCGAAAGCCCAGCTCCTGTCGCAACAGGCCGGTCAAGATGGGGCGGGACAAAGTAGCAGGCAGATCGGGCGTGTCATCCAAAGCGGGGACGTGGATGTGTGCTGTCATGATGGCATCGATTCCTTCGGCAATCGCCCGTTTAAATGGCACCAGCTCCACTTTCTCCAATTCTTCCCGGCTCTTGTTGATCACCGGTAATCCCAAATGGGAATCGACATCGGTGTCCCCGTGTCCGGGAAAGTGTTTCCCGGTCGCGATCACGTTCTCCTGATATCCGTGAATCGCTGCCGTTCCCATGTCCGCCACCAGTTGGGGGTTCTCTCCAAAGGAGCGGACCCCGATGACGGGATTGGCCGGGTTGACATTGACGTCCAAATCAGGAGCCAAGTTCATGTTGATTCCGACGGCGCGTAGTTCTTCACCGGTCATCTTGGCCGCTTGGTAGGCGTAATCGGCTTTCCGCGTCGCACCCAGCGCCATATTACCGGCCCATTCGGTGGCACCGGTCGTCAGTCTGGCCACAACGCCGCCCTCCTGGTCGGTGGAAATCAAGAGCGGCACACCCAGGCGCGTTTCTTGCGCCAACGATTGCAAGCCGTTGGTCAGGTGGGCTGTCTGTACCGGATCCACCACGTTTTGGCTGTAGGCGAATAAAATCACGCCGCCAGCATGGGCATCCCGGATCAGCCGCTCGATGTCCGCATTGGGCTCACTGCCGTAAAACCCCACCATTATCATCTGGCCCACTTTTTCTTCCAAGCTCATTTGTTTCAACAGCGAAACAGGGTCCGAGGCTCGATCTGATTGTGCAGCAAACACGGGGAACGAGAATAGCGACAACACCAAACTCCCAATCATCCATAACGCCACAGATCGCCGAACGTTCACTCCCTTTCCCCCTCATTCACTTTTTTCGACGGACAGACGGGCCGACACGGGATAATGATCCGAGCCCTCCACCGGCAACACTTCACAGGATTCCACCCGCACGTCAGACGACACAAACACATCATCGATCCGCTTCACCGGTGCGGGAACTGGATACGTCCAACCAGCGCCGTCTCCCCCCACCGCAAAGGCATCCGTCATTTCTGCGCTCAACCGTTTCATTTCCGGCGACCCTGGTTCTGCATTCATATCTCCGGTCAAAATGACGGGACCTTCTCTCCGGTGAATGATTTCCAGCATCTCTTCTGTTTCCAACATACGCACGTCTGGATTCAACGACAAATGGGTGGAAAAGACATGCACCTTCACACCACGGACATTGATGACCGCCTCCGGAAATCCTGGTAGTTTCTGCACCCCTTTGTCCGGTTCCTGTGAACTGATACGGGACAATTCGTGGTTTTCAAAGGAGACGATTGGATAACGGCTCAATATGGCCAATCCATACTCTCGCCGCGGCTCGCCCTCGCGAAGAGGATCGAGAGAATAAATGGGCGCAAACCTCACTTGCATCCCCAGCCGTTCCCCCAGCCACGCCGCCTCATCCACAAACCGGCTCCGCTCCGACCAGTGCTTGTCCACCTCCTGCAAGGTGATCACGTCCGCCTCACTGGACTGCAAGTTTTCCGCAATGGTTTCCAAATCCAGCTGTCCGTGGTGATTGGCCCCGTGCTGGATATTGTACGTGACGACATGAAGTGGTCGTGAGTGTTCCTCTTTAGCCCCCGCCGTCGTCGGTAAGGCCATGACCATTCCGTACAGACACATGATCACCAGCCCAATACGCAAGTGTTTCAGTCGCTGCCCCTCCTTTCGCCAGTTTCTCTTAAATTGTAAAATAATTCCGAAACAATTGAAAGGGGTGCAGCCAAAAAACTGCTTACCCACCGCGATACCGCACCATCCTCCAACCAGTCCGATCGATCTGGCGGCCACCCTCTTCGCTCTCAGTGGAAAGGAAGATTTGGTCCACGCCTTGAAATAGGAACCGGGGTACGCCCACCCACATTTCATTGCCGTGAATCCGCACAAGGTTCCCCTTCGGCAAAGACAGGCTATTAAATGCCAAACGCTCCGCTTGCAAATGGCCTTCCGAGACGGACCAATCCAACCGCCTGACGCCATCGGCAGCAAACAGCCGGGCATGAATCGTATAGCGCATACGCTGTGAAATGGGAGCGGCTGTTTGCAGACCGAACCACACCCTTTCCGTGTCGTCCATCATGCCCACCTGCTCGATATCTCCGTCCGGATGCAACCAGCGGTGCCACACACCGTTCTCCGGGTCACGAAACAGCCATTTTCCCCCACTAAGCCCTCCACGGATCATCTGGATGTATGGCTTCGGATATTGACCAAATACCTCATCTTTCCTGACAAACGCCTCCAAAAACCATCCCAGCACTTTCTCCTGAGAGGCATATTGATGCAGAGCCGCGTTTTTCCGAACTTCCTCCTCCTTATCAACCTGCTCCTCCACCCATTTGGTTCCTTCGTTGTGAAACAAATAGGGCGGGTGCAGTTTCAGATAGGGGTCGTACAGCCACGGTTGAGGGTAATCACCCCGATGCACCAGGTACGTCCACTCTTTTACCGGCAAGCGCAATTGTGCCAAGGCATACTGCACAAAGGCCCCCGTTCCCCAGTGATCGGGATGATTATCATTGGGATCTGGATAAAACACGTCCGTAGGACGGTATCGGCGAATCAGTTCCACCCATTCCCGCACGGCCTGTTCGCCACAATAAGGAACACCGGGCGCATATGCAAACGAATACGGCACTTTGGCCGACCCGTTCAGAGCTTGATAGGGATGTGTGAAGTCCCAGTGATCGGTCCACAAGGCACGAGTTCCTCCGTCGGGAAATCCCAAAAACAGCATCTCCCCGTTTTTCAAGCCCAACCGGTGTCCGGCCTGCAATGTCTCCCGATGGCGAAGCAAGCCCAATTCCCGATAGTTGGCCGGCAATGGTCGGAGAATGCCAAAATCCCGTTCCACTGCCAATCGATAGCCGTCACCGGTGGTCATCCACACCACGATGACCCGCTTCCCTTGTCGGAGTGCCCGCTGAATCACACCTCCCGTTGCAATCGTTTCATCGTCGGGATGCGGTGCTGCGATCAATATTCGATCTCCCAGCTTCAACTGAGAAAAGCGTGCCGGTTGAAAAGCCATCCACCAATCCGCCAGGACCGGGCGGTAGATGATGGCAGACGCCACTACCGCCAGAGTGAGGAGAATTCCGATCAGTTTTCTTTGCCGCCGATGTTTTGGCTTCATTCTGAAGTCCCCGTTAGAGTCTTATTTCTGTATAGTTTGGACTAGATCACACCAACTATCACAGCATTTGATAGCAAAAGCAAACCGATAATATTCATAATATTCAGACTAAAACTTGCGTGAACAGCTGTCTCCCGATACTTTAACGATTAGGGCATGTCTGATCACTATTGTCCGCATTGCTTTCCCGGCCCACTCCACTTACACCCTGCTAGGAAGCAGATCATAACCACTCCGAACCCGGGAACGCAGGACGCGGGCAAAGTAGCTTCGCTTAGAGGAAATTGCCCGCGGTTTGATCCTCGTGTCAGACACGCCCTAGAATCGCTCGACAGGAGTCTTCTTCCTGCCGGATAAAGCTTTCCTCACATCAACCGGGAGCCGGTCATCCAAAACCCGGCATCAATCGTCACACAATCGCCATTGATGTATTCCGCTTCAGGCGAAAGCAAAAACGCTACCAGATTCCCCACTTCTTCGGGTCGGCCGAGCCGTTTGGCCGGGATGGTTTGGAGCAAGTGGCGGTAAGCTTGCTCAGAAGCGATCAGTTTCTCCGTTCCTCCTGTGTTTTCAATCGGACCCGGTGCCACGCAATTGATACGGATTCCATAACGGCTCCCCCATTCCACCGCGAGCGACCGGCTCATGGCCAATACCCCCGCTTTGGCTGCCGCGGAATGGACCACCCCCGCCGCACCGGTCCACGCATAAGTGGCCACGATATTGACGATGGAGCCGCGGGTACCATCGGCAATCCACTCTTTGGCTAACGCTTGTGTGCAGTACCACGTCCCGTTCAAAACGATGTCGATCACCGCTTTCCAACCGTTCAGCGATAATTCCTCCGCCTTGACCAAAAAGTTGCCTGCCGCGTTGTTGACCAAACCGTCGATTTGTCCGAATGACTCCTTGGTCCGGCGGATCATCTCCCCCACTTGCTCCACGTTGCGCACATCCATCGGGATCGTCAGCACTTGCCCATCGCTTTTTTCAATTTCCGACCGGGCGCGCTCCAATTTCTCCGCATCTCGGCCGGTAATCGCCACCCGGTACCCCTTTTCACACAAAACGCGAGCAATGCCTTTTCCGATCCCGCTGCTGCCTCCCGTGACGATCACCACTCGATTTTCAACGGTCATGGTTTTCTCTCCTTTCAGCACCGTTGTATGATTTGGTTTTCTCTTTCAATGAAATGGACCACGCCATCACGCAACTCTCTTATCCCTTCTCGCAAACAGATCGGATAAAATGCTTCATTTTCGAGCTGCGAAAGGGGCGCCCAACGAAACAACAGATGAGTTTCCGCCATGGAAAAGGGTGCGGCTTCATCCAGAAAAGGCGTGTCACCGGGTAACCGCATCAGATAGTAAAACCCTATCTCGTGATACGCTTCTCCCTCAAACGTGAAGAAATTTTCGATGATCCATCCCAATCGTTCCACTGTCACTTCTACACATAACTCTTCCTGCATCTCCCGACGAAGCGCATCGACGATGGACTCGCCCCACTCAACCCTGCCGCCGGGCAGGGAACAATGGGATTGACCCTTTTCTTTGTGAACCAGCACGCGTCCCTGGTGAATGGCCACTCCCGCCGCACGACATTGAAACCGCTTTCCCTCATTCCTCCAAACGATCATCTCCCGCATGACACTCTCCCCGTTCTCCCCGCTACAAACGACCGCTTGTTTATTTTAACGCAATTGCCCTACTTTTTGAACTGAAACGTCAATTCGAACGGTATGACCACCAGCGTAGTGAATTTACGTTTTTTCCTCGACGGCTCGTCTTTTGCTTCCAAACTATTTCCGGCCTCTCATCATCGGACCCGAACAGAGCTATTCTTGGCCACCCATCAGTAAACATGCATGGTGGAGCTGTTGGGTCAAAAAGGCTCAAGAGATGCGTGACGGAAATTGCTGAGGGCTTCGTCGTACTCTCGCCGGAGATCTGCAACAATTTCAGCAACAGTTTGTACCCGCTTGATCTGCCCTACACCTTGCCCTGCAGACCAGATATCCCTCCATGCTTTTGCATCGGACTGGTTCAACTCAGAGAAATCGACAGACTCTTTCTTTTGAAGCTGTTCCGGGTCAAGACCGGCTCTTCGAATACTCGGCTTGAGGTAATTGGCATTCACTCCACTGAAAGCATCCGTATAAATCAAATCGTCGAGCGTTGACTCGATCAGCATCCTTTTGTAGTCTTCACTCGCCAAACTCTCGGAAGCGGGGATAAAACGGGTTCCCATATAAGCCAAATCCACCCCTAGAGCTTTAGCAGCGAGAATATCCCGCCCACTGGATAGACACCCGGCCAGGATGGTAATTCCGTCCCAAAATTCCCGAACTTCTCCAACAAAAGCAAAGGGGTTAATCGTTCCGGCATGCCCCCCTGCCCCGGAACAAACAAGAATCAACCCATCGACTCCAGTCCGGGCCGCTTTCTTCGCGTGGTAAAGTGTACTGACATCTGAAAAAACAAGACCGCCATACTCATGCACGACGTTAACAACAGGCGTGGGATCACCGAGCGATGTAATCACAATCGGCGGCTGGTATTTCTTGATAAGGTCTAAATCCGCCTCATATCGTTTATTGGTACGGTGTACGATCAAATTCACCGCCCAAGGGGCAATGCGGTGGTTTGGATGATCCACCCGTATCCTCTCTAGCTCTTCGGTAATACGTTTCATCCAGTCATCCAATATATCGACCGTACGCGCATTCAACAACGGAAATGAGCCGATAATCCCCGCTTTACAACTTTCGATTACCATATCTGGACTCGAAACAAGAAACATAGGGGCAGCAATGACAGGCAAAACTAATTGGTCTGCGATGTGTGGAGGTAGTTTATGATGCATGATTTCATCCTTTCTCTTTCGTTAAATTTGAGCCTTTTGACAGATTCGCTTTTTCGTAGCAAGGCTGAACCACTTTCGCCAGCACAAAGCTAACGTCAAGAAAGACTAGTACCCATCTGATTTCCTCATTGGCATTTTAATCGGATTAGCAATACCTACCAAATGCATTCCTACTTAAAAAGGGCCGCCTGTAAAGGCACCCTTGTATTTATACTATTCTTTATTCTTATTGCCCTTCAATAGCACGCTTTAATGCATTCATATAACCCAGATGTACAGCTTCATGCATATTATTGAAACTAAACACCGAGCCGATCGTTTCGATTTGATATCCGTTGAGATTAATTGGTCTCGCCAACTTCTCATTTAACCGGTCGGTAAATGTTTCTTTGATTTGGGACGTCTGTTTCTGCAACTGAGAAGCTAACGTTTCCAAAGAGGGTACTTCCCCAGTCCAATCCGCAGGTTTCGTACCCTTCCAGAATAACTCCTTATAGTCCGCAGGGACCGCTTTCAAACCAAACAATGCGTCCGCGACTGTCAAGATATGACCTACATTCCAGCGAATCGTATTGTTAAACCCTTTTGGCATTTGATCAAATAAGGCTTCAGAAGTTGAGTTTAAAAACTGATGCAAACGTCCTCGGGTCATTTCAAATTGCATGACTAAATAATCACTCATCGTCATCCCACCTTACAAAGTTGTATTATAAGTAGTAGACCACAGCACTTCGGCCAACTTCTGGTATTGCATCATTTCACCACAACGCCTCACATCGCCTAGCTGATCCAGCTTGGCAGTCACTACGTCTCCGGCTTCCATCAAAATCGCTACGGTGATCCCCACGTGAATACCACTTCGCCGGCCAGGAGCTTCTTTCCTTTAAAGGCCAGCATCTTAGCTAGCCTGACCACGGAGTTCGCCGGATGATCCAATACTGCTGCTCCGCCATCCAATCTTTGATCACCCCGTTGATGAACTTTTCAGAAAACCAGGCGCTATTCCTACGGATCGATTTCATTCAGTCTCTCCTAATGATCCGTAAGCTGTATAGCCCTATCTTAAACGAAGGCAGAATATAAATACTGAGGACTTCCATCCGCGGCTTCCTTCGGGACGATGACAGGGGTACACCCAGAGCATCTGCAACCTTTTGAGCTTTGCGATACTTGCACAGTGATACTCATTGTAGTCGTCTCGAGATACTAGAATATTGAATACTCCCAACTGCAAAATAGGGTATAATCGATCATAAGTCTGTCATTATGAAAGGATTCTGCGCATGTCTCAGAACCAGGAACCGACCAAAAAACGAAAAGCGGAACACATCGAGATCGTCCTTCATCGTGAGGTGACCGGCCGGGGCATTACCACAGGCCTGGAGCGATACCGTTTCCGACATGAAGCCTTGCCCGAGATCAATTTTACGGATATCTCCCTCTCCACCTCTTTTCTCGGCAAACCGATGAAAGCGCCGCTGTTGATCAGCAGCATGACCGGCGGGACGAATGAGGCGTTTCAGATCAACAAAAACCTCGCCCAAGCCGCCGAAGAACACGGATGGGCGATGGGTCTGGGCTCCGTACGGGCAGCGATCGAACATCCGGAGACGTCCTATACCTTTCAAATCAGAAAATACGCGCCACACATCCCGTTGCTCGCCAATCTGGGGGCGGTTCAGCTCCAATACGGCTATGATGTCGACGACTGTCGCCGCATCATCGAACTGACCGAAGCTGATGCATTGGTTTTGCATCTGAACGCCATGCAGGAAGTATTTCAGCCGGAAGGAAACACCCGATTCGCCCACCTTCTGAGCAAGATCGAAGAAGTTTGCCGTACGCTGGAGATACCGGTCGGTGTCAAGGAAGTTGGGATGGGGATTCACGGCGATTTGGCCAAACGACTTTTTGACGCAGGGGTTCAATTCGTCGATGTGGCAGGTGCCGGCGGGACTTCATGGATTTTGGTCGAAAAACACCGGTCCCGTGATCCAATACTGACCGCCGCTGCAGAGGCGTTCGTTGATTGGGGTTTGCCCACCGCCGATTGCATCCGCGAAGCACGACAACAAGTCCCCGCCGGTTACCTCATCGCCAGCGGCGGATTGTCCAATGGTGTGGAAGCGGCCAAAGCAATCGCATTGGGTGCCGACCTGGCCGGATTCGGCCGCGCCCTCTTGCGTGCCGCGACCAAACCGACACCCGAGGCGATCTCCCAACAGTTACAACGGATCGAAACGGAATTGCGGATCGCTATGTTCGGGATCGGCGTCGCTGATGTGCCGACATTGAAGGGAACAGACAGGATTATGCGGGTGGATGATTGATATAATTGAGTCATAGACATCGGTTCCATCATCATAATGATCGTTACTTATACAAAACAAACCCCAGCGACATTTCTTTGCCGCCGGGGTTGATCTGCCGTGAGAGCTAGCAGTTCAACGCTGATCCGCATGGGCCTGTTCCGCATACCGTACCGCGATATCAAACAAATCGATGCTGGGGATTTCCTGCCCGCGAACGTCGTACATGTAGGGGCGATAGGTGCGATTGATCCAATATCGTGCGATGTGGACGAGCCGTTCTGACCCGGTTTCCTTTTTGGCATACTGCGCCTCCTCCAACAGACGGGCCGCACAATACAGATCGGTCAGTTTATCCATGAAACGGCGGGCATGGGCGTTTTGTACCATGGGATCCGCTGCGAGGAGCACATTCATATCCGATGTAACGTGGATCGTCTGCTCCTTCACACAAGCGACGGATTCGGCCAGTTCCGGCAAATCGACTGCGTCCAACGTCTCCCGAATTTCCCGCAAGATTACGCTCTGTCCGTTTCGTACCCGTGCCTCTTTGCCCAGCGTTTTCAGCAATTCAAGGCCCATGATGTTGGACGTCCCTTCCCATACCGTGTTCACTTGTGCATCCCGCAACAGACGGGGGGTCACATATTCTTCGATATACCCGTTCCCCCCGTGTAACTCCAGTGCTTGTTTGGCATGAAGAACCGCTTGTTCGCTGCAACGATACTTGCTCATCGCCAGCAGCAGCCGAAGCAATGTGCGTTTTTCTGCATCTCCCTTTCCGTAGGTGTGGCACTCGTCAAACAGTTGGATCATGCGGGCCACCATCGCCCATGCCGCCTCGATATCCGCGATGATGTTCAGCAAGGTTTCCCGCACCATCGGATAATCAATAATCGTCCGGCCGAATGCTTCTCGTTTGGACGTGTATACAGCGCCCTCCAAAAATGCCCGGCGAGAGATAGCGAGCGCGCCCGTCGCCGTGCACATACGGGAGATGTTCAATGCTTCCGCCATATATTTGAACCCCTGATCCGGCTCACCGATCAGATATCCGACCGCCCGATCGAGGATCAGTTCCCCGCTGGCAACGGCCCGCACACCTAACTTGTCCTTGAGCCGGCGAATGGAGATCCGGTTTTTTTCACCATTGTCCAGGTAACGCGGGAGCAAAAACAGCCCTAATCCCGCGGTGCCCGGCCGATCGTTCACCCGCGCCAACGTGATGGCTACACCCGCGTCACAGTTGCTGGCGAACCATTTCTCCCCCGTTAGCTCATAGTGATCACCACAGGCCACCGCGCGGGTTTGCGTCGCACCCACGTCGGAGCCGCCCTGAATCTCCGTCAAAAACGTGGCTCCCTGTTCCAGCGTGTGCCGATCCATGCTGGCCAAGCGCGACAGATACCGGCGCTTCTGCTCGTCCGTCCCATATTTCTCCAATACGAATGCTACCGCCATCGTCAGCGTGACTGGACACGTAAAACCAGTCTCTGCCTCGGACATCAGCATATGCATCAACTGGGTGTAGAAAAACGGGACTTTGTGCGGCACATCGTCCCTGTACCTTAATCCCACCACACCGAACTCGAAACAGTCCCCCACCGTGGCCAGATATCCTTCGTTATACCACACTTCATTGATCTCGCGACCTTGCCGATCATAGCGTATCAGTCTGGGAGCGCCGTCACGGTCGGTGTGACGGGCCCGTTTTTCCATCGGCCCTGCCACATACGCACCCAACTCCACCAAGCGCGATTCGCCCCATTCCATCAGGTGAGACAAATACCGGTGTGCATAATACCGCATGGTCGGGTCGCTTTCATACCAATTGAGATCCGTCCCGTCTTTGTACCGGCTGTAGTCGATCAAGCGTTTACCCCCTTGGTCATAAAGTGATCGCGAAATTGTTCACGCAACCGGGATTTGAGGAATTTGCCCGCCGACGTACGCGGGATTTCCTCCACGAAAACCACATCGTCCGGCAACCACCATTTGGCGAATTTCGGTGCCAGAAACGCGTGCAGTTCCTCCAACGTCAATGTCGCTCCTTCTTTTTTCACTACCACCGCCAGTGGCCGTTCCTGCCACTTGGGATGTGCGATTCCGATGACAGCCGCTTCATCCACGGCGGGATGCGCCATGATCGCGTTTTCCAAATCGACCGAACTGATCCACTCGCCACCGGATTTGATGAGATCCTTGGTCCGGTCCGTGATTTTGACGTACCCTTCTTCGTCGATCGTCGCCACGTCACCGGTGCGGAACCAACCGTCATCAGTGAATGAATCGCGAATATTCGGCTTATCGTGATACGCCCCCGCAATCCATGGTCCTCTTACTTGCAGTTCACCCATCGTGACACCATCGGGCGGCACCTCTCCCTGCTCGTTGACCACCCGTACTTCCACAAACGGCGCGGGGATACCCTGCTTGGCCCGGTACGCGTATTGCTCATCTTCCGGCAGATTGGCCAAGTGCGGCTTCAACACCGACACCGTGCCGAGGGGTGTCGTTTCCGTCATGCCCCACGCATGCACCACATGGATGCCGTGACGGTCCATCCCCCGCAACAACGCTTCCGGAGCGGCCGCCCCTCCCACCACCATCCGCAGTTTGGGGTGCAGACGCCAATGACCCGGCCGTTTCTCCAATTCTCTGTAAATGCCGAACCAGATTGTGGGCACCCCGGCGGAGAACGTCACTTGTTCCTCCTGCATGATGTCGAGAAGACTGACGGGGTCAAGATGCGGTCCGGGGTACACCTGCTTTGCGCCCACCATGGTCATGGTGAACGGTAGGCCCCAGGCGTTGACGTGAAACATGGGCACCACCGGCAACACTGTATCACGGCCGGAAACCCCCAATGTATCCGCCATCGCCGATGCGAACGAATGCAGCACCACAGCCCGGTGTGAATACACCACCCCTTTGGGCCGTCCCGTCGTGCCGGATGTGTAGCACATGCCCAACGCATCATTCTCATCCAGCTCCGGGTAGGTGAAATCGTCGGCCGGTTCCCGGATGAACTGCTCGTAATCCTCATAACCGGACGGCACCGGTTGGCCTGTCAGCGGCACGACGATCACGCGCTCCACCCGGATGCGATCAGTCACTTTCTCCAGCAACGGGAGCAACACATCGTCGACGATCAGGAATCGATCCCCGCCGTGGTTGATCACGTAAGCGATTTCATTCGGATGCAAACGTAGATTGACCGTATGCAATACCCCGCCGGATACGGGAATGCCAAAATACGCCTCCAGATGGGCGTAATGGTTCCACATCAACGTGCCTACGCGATCCCCTTTTTTCAAACCCGCCCGCCGGAGCGCCTGTGCTAGCGATCGGGACCTACGGGTAAAGTCGGCGTAGGTGTAACGGTGCAAGCTTTTATCCGGCGTTCTGGAAACGATCTCAACCGAACCGAAGTAACGTCCGGCCCTTTCTAACAGATGGGGCAACGTCAGGGGATACTGCATCATCGTTCCTTTCACCGATGAACCGCTCCTTTCCCTCCTCGACTAGTTTGAATTTTACGTCTAGAAAATGAGTTTTGTCAATGTGGTCTTATTGAAAAGTAAAAAAACATGCCTGTGATGAAAACTCAATTATAATAATGTTGGGACAATCGAACAGGAAGGATGACAATACGTGGCAACCGTGACTTGGTTTCAGTACGCCTGGGGGTTTCTCCCCCAACCAAGTGGGGACATCGCTGTTTGGCAACCGTTGAAGCAACTGGATTGCGAACGTTTCCCCCATTGGCAGACCCTCGCCATCGGTTTTGAATTACAGAACATCGACCTGACACGGGACAATCTGATCGCCGTTCACTTTTATGCGCCTCATCTCGTTTCTCCGCTGGCGACCGCAGAAGGGCTCACCAAGCCGATACGGGGCGCCAAAAACGGGGTTTTTCAACACCACTTGCGTTTCGAAAAACTGCCGTTGGAGAAGGAAGGCAAATATTACTCCATCTTGTACATAAACGGGCGGAAGGCGGGAACTTTTCCACTAACCGTCACACGTAAACGGTTTATGGAGGAATTACGGGTGGTAACATGAGGGAGGACAACGGCCGACGGATATGTGGTCGTCTCTGGTGAGTCCAAGAGGAGGCAACGTTGGCCAGAAACATCTTAAACAGAAGATAGGAGCGATCATACATGCGTGTGTTTCTGTTGTTGGGCAGTTTGAACATGTTTTTGAGCATCGCGTTGGGTGCGTTCGGCGCACACGGTCTCGAAGGTAAGGTTTCGGAACGGATGATGGAAATTTGGCGAACCGGTGCGCACTATCACATCGTACACGGTTTGGCACTCGTCGCCATCGGCTTGTTGGCGGATCGCTTCGGCGGCAGCGGACTGATCACTGCAGCGGGCTGGCTGATCTTGGCGGGGATTGTGCTCTTTTCCGGAAGTCTCTACGCCATGGTGCTCACCAATGTGACCAAGCTGGGCGCCATCACGCCGATCGGCGGTGTTGCCTTCCTGGCCGGGTGGGTATGCGTGTTTCTTGCTGCATGGAAACAGATGGGATGAAGGGTAAATCAGATTGGCGCTGTTTCTTCCGGAAATGGAAGATCAGCGCCATATTTATCTATGAAAGGATAGTCAGAGCATGAGACGCTTGCGCTGGTCACAGGTGGAAGCAGAGGAGCAGGCCGTGGGATTGCTTTAGAATTGGCAAAAGCGGGGACAACGGTTTCTCTCACCGGACGAAGCGTGAAAGGAAGAACCACACTTGACTGCCGGGTACCATTGATGATACGGTTTCACAAATGGAAGCTTCCGGTGGAAAGGAAATCGCCGTTCGTTGTGATCTATAGATGGCCCTTATATTCCGCCTTACTCGATCGACTCTTAAGACACGGATTTAGATGGACGAGTAACGTTTCATTTTCATCCCACAATCGAAAACGTGGCCGGGGAATCCCCGACCGCCAAGACTTTTGACGTCATCCCACTTTTCGGAAATTTCGTCCGATCGTGTTCACTCTTCTTTCCCCTGCATCTCCGTTCCGATGTTGCTCATTCGGTACGCCATTTTCAGCACTTCGTGATGATACGGCTCCGGGATCAAAGCTTCATCCACCATCGCGACCAGCTCCTTGGCCATCCGAATCAAAGAGGAGGCTGTCTCTCGCTTGCTTTTCTTTCTCGTTCGTTTCTTGGGTGTGGTTTGCACAGAAGATGATTTCGTTTGTTTTTTCTTGGATTTGGAGGAGTCCACTTTTTTCCCCGACCGCATCAGCGTATCGACCGACACGCCCAGATGTGGAGCCAATTTTTCGGCCAGTTCCCGTGTCCACTCTTTTTTTCCCTGTTCCAGTGAGCGGATAACATTTACACTGAGTCCCGATTTCTCTGCCAATACTTTTTGTGACAATCCTGCTGCCGTTCTGGCTTCTTTCAGTTTGCTCATAACTGAACCCTTTCTCTATTAAATCTCTCTATCATGATACAAAAAATCCCCCGTGTTGAGGGAATGATCTTCTGCTTAGAGAAGAAACCGTCTCAATCTTTCCACTGAAAAAACGCACGCCCCCTCTTGAAGGAAGCATGCGTTTTATCCAAACAAAATCGAATACCCGCTTTTCCCGGTTTTTTATGATTTCACTTCCTGTGGTTTTTACCAGCGCAAAATCGGTTTGCGCGCAGCAGTGACCTCGTCCAGGCGTTTGACAATCGTGTGGTGTGGCGCTTCCTGCACCACTTCGGGATGGTTTTCGACTTCCTGCGCGATTTGGATCATCGCGTCAATGAAACTGTCCAGTGTTTCTTTGCTTTCCGTTTCCGTCGGTTCGATCATCAGACATTCATCCACGATGAGCGGGAAGTAGATGGTCGGCGGATGGAAACCGTAGTCCAACAACCGTTTGGCGATATCCAACGTACGCACGCCCAGTTTTTTCTGTCGTTTGCCGGAGAGAACGAACTCGTGCTTGCAGTGTTGCGGGTACGGCAGATCATAGTACGGCTCCAGACGGCGCATGACGTAGTTGGCATTGAGCACTGCGTTTTCGGATACCTGACGCAATCCGTCCGGCCCCATCGTGCGGATGTACGTGTAGGCGCGCACCAGAATGCCGAAGTTACCGTGGAACCCTTTGACCCGACCGATGGAGTGGGGCAGGTCCTCTTTCAGGTAGTAGCCGTTTTCCCCTTTTTCCACAATCGGTGTCGGCAGGAACGGGATCAGCTCTTTCTTCACGCCGACCGGCCCTGCCCCCGGACCACCGCCTCCATGCGGAGTGGTGAATGTTTTGTGCAGGTTGAGGTGTACCACGTCGAAGCCCATATCCCCCGGACGGGCGATACCGAGAATGGCGTTGGCGTTGGCCCCGTCGTAGTAAAGCAGGCCGCCCGCCTCGTGGACGATGTCGGCAATCTCCCGGATCTGCTCCTCAAACAGTCCCAACGTGTTGGGGTTGGTCAGCATCAAGGCCGCGGTGTCTTCTCCCACCACTTGTTTGAGGGCTTCCACGTCTACATGCCCTTTTTCGTTGGATTTCACCGTGATCGTTTCAAATCCGGCGACCGTTGCGCTGGCCGGGTTGGTGCCGTGCGCGGAGTCGGGCACGATCACTTTGTTCCGCTGGGATTCACCACGGCTTTCATGGTAGGCCCGGATCATCATCAGACCGGTCCATTCACCTTGTGCCCCCGCCGCGGACTGGAGGGTCACCTGATCCATACCCGTGATTTCTGCCAGATCCCGCTGAAGTTCGTACAGTAACTGCAACGCACCCTGCACCGTCTCATCCGGCTGGTACGGATGGATCTTGGCAAAGCCGGGAAGACGGGCCATATCTTCATTCACTTTGGGATTGTATTTCATCGTGCAGGAACCGAGCGGATAAAATCCATTGTCCACCCCGTAGTTGCGACGGGACAACTCGGTGTAGTGCCGGATCAGATCCAGCTCAGACACCTCCGGCAATTCGGCCGGAGTTTCGCGGAGCATTTCTGTCGGAATCGCCTCTTCCAACGGGATTTCCGGCACATCGGATTCCGGCAGGCTGTACGCCACCCGCCCAGGTTGGCTCATCTCGAAAATCAGCGCCTTTTCCTTGTTCATCGCACGATCCCCTCCATTACCTCTGCCAACCGGTCGATCTCCTCTTTGGTCCGCATTTCTGTCACCGCCAACAGCATGGCATCCGCCAATTCGACATAATCGCGACCCAGATCGTAACCGCCGATGATGCCTTCCTCCAGAAGTCGCCGGTTCACTTCCCCGACAGGTTTCGGCAATTTCAGCGCAAATTCATTGAAGAACGGGCGATCGAACAGCGGCTCCACCCCCGGAATCTGCGCGAGACGCTGCCAGGCGTAATGCGCTTTTTGTACGTTCAACCGCGCTACTTCCTGGATACCCTGTTTGCCCATCGCCGACATGTAGACAGCGGCAGCCAATGCATTGAGCGCCTGGTTGGAACAAATGTTAGAGGTGGCTTTTTCCCGGCGGATATGCTGTTCCCGCGCCTGCAGGGTGAGCACGAACCCGCGTTTGCCCTCTTCATCTACCGTTTGCCCCACAATGCGGCCCGGGATCCGACGCATCAACGCTTTGGTCGTGGCAAAATAACCGCAGTGCGGACCGCCGAACTGCACAGCGATTCCCATCGGTTGTGCATCGCCGACGACGATGTCTGCCCCGTAAGCCCCCGGTGGTTTCAGTACGCCGAGCGCGATCGGATTGGCACTGACGACCAGCATGCCTTTGTGCCGATGAGCAATCGGCTCGATGACACCCAGATCTTCCAGGTTGCCGAAAAAGTTGGGCGTTTGCACGATGACGGCGGCTGTGTCGGCATCTACCAGCTCCTCCAGCCGGGCGGAATCGGTCACGCCGTCGGTGCAGGGGGCTTCCACCACCGTCAGCCCGATTCCTTTGGCATAGGTGGACAATATGGCGCGCGCTTCAGGGTGGACGGCACGGGAAACCACCACCTTCCGTTTGCGCGTGGTCGCCATCGCCACACCTGCCGCCTCCGCCAATGCGGTCGGTCCGTCATACATCGAGGAGTTGGCTACTTCCATCCCGGTCAGTTCACAGATCATCGTCTGAAATTCGAAAATGGCCTGGAGTTCCCCCTGGCTGATCTCCGGCTGATACGGGGTGTACGCGGTGTAAAATTCCGAGCGGGAGATCACGTGATTCACCACGCTGGGAATATGGTGCTCATACGCCCCCGCTCCCAGAAAGCAAACATACTGGTCAAACGAGGCGTTTTTCCCGGCCAGGCGGTTCATGTGCCGTACCAAATCGGGTTCCGCCATCGCTTCGGGAATGTTGAGCCGCCCACGGAAACGGACGGACTCGGGAATATCCGCGAAAAGCTCCTCCACCGAATCGATGCCGAGTGTCGCCATCATCTCCCGGCGATCTTGTTCGGTCATTGGCAAGTAACGAAACTTCATCCACTCCATCCCCCTGTTGCCATCAGCTTATTTTTTCGGTCTTTTGTAAAAGGGTGTGGGCACGATTGCAGCTTCCACCCGTTTGCCTCGCACATCCACATGCACGCGGTTCCCCATCTCCACATGCCGGGAGTCGATCAAAGCGAGCGCCACGTTTTTGCCCAACGTGGGCGATTGCGTGCCGGAAGTGACTTCACCCACTTCCTCCTCACCCACATACACCGGATAATGCGCACGAGCGATCCCCCGTCCGATCATCTCCAGACCGACCAATTTACGCGGCACACCCTCTTCTTTTTGTTTGATCAGAGCATCCCGTCCGATAAAATCGCCTTTATCCAGCTTCACAGCGAATCCCAGCCCGGCTTCCAACGGGGAGATGCTGGCAGACAGCTCATGTCCGTACAGCGGGAGACGCGCCTCCAGACGCAGCGTGTCCCGGGCGCCCAATCCGCACGGTACTACCCCTTCTTCCGCACCCGCTTCCAGGATTTTGTTCCACAGCGCGGGCGCATCGTCCGGACTCAGGTAGATTTCGAAGCCGTCTTCTCCGGTATATCCGGAGCGGGACACGAGCGCAATCGTCCCGTCGAGATCAACATCGTGCTGGAAACGGAAGAATCCGATAGAAGAGAGATCGGTTCGGGTCAACTTTTGCAGGATCTGCTCGGCGAGCGGCCCCTGCAGCGCCAACTGGGCCGTTTCCCGGGAAATGTCCCGTACCGTAACTTCCCCTTCAGCGTGCTTCTCGATCCATTCCAGATCCTTTTCGATATTGGCGGCATTGATGACCAACATGAACGAGTCTTCTCCCCTGTACACGAGCAAATCATCCACTGTACCGCCGTCCGGGTAGCACATCAACGAGTATTGCGCCTGTCCCACTTGCAATTTGGAAGCGTCGTTGGTCGTCAGCTTCTGCACCAGCGCCAATGCATCAGGACCACTGATCTCCACTTCTCCCATATGAGAGACGTCGAACAACCCCGCGCGCGTCCGTACAGATTCGTGCTCCGCTTTGATACCTGAAAATTGTACCGGCATCTCCCACCCGGCGAAGGGAACCAGCTTCGCTTTATCTTTGTACACGTCATATAAAGGGGTACGCTTCAATTCCGACAACCTCTCCACCTCCGCACGATTTCCACCACAGTTTGCCACACATTCCATCTTTTCAAACAAAAAGACAGAGGGATCGCCTGAATCGGTGCGTTCCACTCTGTCCGGAAACCTGAGAGTTCATCCCGCATGGGAGCGGGATTGCCCCTTGGGTGGCTCACTCTGGGGTGAGCACTCTCCAGAGTCGCGTCCAGCGGGCCTCCTTTTGCCTGAGAGATTCACCCTGTGTGATGGGCTTGCTCCTTCGGCGCCACGTTTCAAAGCGTGGTCTCTCCTCCCGCCTTCAACCGCTTTGTCATATCCAATTGTCGAACGATGGGGTGTAAACAGCTTATCTGCCTTCAATCGGGAAAATGTTCCCTTATCAGGGCTGATCTGCCCTGTAAACAGCAATTCTCTTTCTCATTGTGCCATAAATCCCGAACAGAATCGACACTTTTCACAAGAAAATTCGGGGCATAATCGCTTCCATGACGTATTCCATGTTCCATTATACACACTTCTCTTGCTAATGGCGAAACGATTTGAAACTGCTGAAAATGCGGAACGGGTTTCCCGGCCCATTTTCTAAACCTTTTTCCCATTTCATCATACATTATCCCATTAACACCTAAGGACGGATGATATATGCTGCATATGACGTGCAAAGGAAAAATTCATCGGGCAAGGGTAACGGAGGCAAATCTCGACTATGTCGGGAGCATCACTATTGATGAACAATTGATGGAAGCCGCTTCGATCCGCCCGTTTGAAATGGTGCAGATCAACGGTCTCCGCTCCGCCCAGACGTGGCAGACTTACGCCATCCCCGCTCCCTTCGGAAGCGGAGAGATCTGCGTCAACGGTCCACCCGCCCATTTGTTCCGAGTGGGAGACCTCGTGATCATCCTCAGTATCGGCTTCTACACCGAATCAGATTTGGAACGGTTTCAGCACCTTATCGTTTTGGTGGATGAAAAAAACCATCTCGTTGACGTCAAATCCTACACTCAGCATTCCGCCCATCACATCCGTGGGGGAGATGGGAAATGAAGCCGGCGGGATGGGACCCCGAACGACGTTTTCTCAACAAATGGGGCATGCACCTGTTACTATCGGAACAACGCGACGCCCCCTGCCATCTGCCGGAAACTCACCTGTTGGACGAGACTTCCCTGCGTTGTTTGCTCCAACGATACGAGCGGGTCTATATCAAACCCGCCGCCGGATTCGGTGGTAGACGGATCAGTCTGGTGGAACAACAGGCAAACAATATTCACTGGACCCGGCAAGAAACGGGAGAACGGCTCCTGTTCCCCGATTGGCTCCGTTTCTGGCCGAGCTTCTCCTCCTCCCACTCGAAATCCGACACCTATATCGCCCAACAGGCCGCCCCGCTCCGAACCTACCAGAACCGTCCGTTTGACATCCGAGTCCACCTCCAACGCGATACCGACAACCGTTGGGTGTACGCCGGCGATTTGGTGCGCGTGGCCGGGAGTGGAGGCATCGTTTCCAATGTGGCGATCTCCGGAGGCGAGGTGATCCCGACGGAACAAGTGTTACAGGCATCGGGAATTGAGGAAGACCCCCAACAATCTTTTCAAGAGATCGCCGATTGGGTGTGCCGGTCGCTGGATACGGTTGATCAGTTTGAGGAAGTGGGACTGGATTTGGGAGTAGACGTGGACGGGCAATGGTGGCTGTTGGAAGTGAATACCAATGATGCGTGGGGTGGACCCAGCCACGAATTGTTCGCCCAATTGCCCAACACCAAACAATATGACGAGATTCGCCTCCGCTACGCCCGACGCGTCGGTGTTCCGCAATGGTTGCAGGACATCATGTTCGGCTCTTCCGCTACAGATGGCGGGACGGATTGAGATGGGAGCGTGCCGGGGTGAACCATTTTCCCACGCTCCCGTTTCGCAGCTCATAAGCTCGCCGGAAAATGGTCACTCTTTTATGAGCTAAGATGACCACTATTCCTCGAATACAGTCTCCCTCCTCCATTCAGTATCCTAGTATCCCAAGCCATCGTTCGGAAGACATCCCCCGCACTCACTTCCGGATACGCCCAAAACTTCCATCGACCTCAGTTTGGGGAACCATTGCTACATACTTTTTTCCTCATTCGCTCATACTAAAATCTGGCAAACACTTGGAAGCGGACGAGGAGGATTTCGCGGTGTCGTTACCCATTCGCATGGATCGCAAGTGGTTGGTCGAATTGATGCGACATATCGAGAAAGACGCCGATTGGAGCACGTGGGACCAGTTCCGGTTGGCATTGGAAGCCACTCAAGCGAAAGTCGTTCCACATTTTGACGCGTTGCAGTGCCTTCAGCACCTGCACGGGTTTGAACCGCTCCCTCATCAGATCGAAACGGCCCGCCGCGTAATCGGCGAGATGCGTGGACGAGCAATCTTGGCCGACGAAGTCGGCTTGGGGAAAACGATCGAAGCCGGTTTGATCCTCAAAGAGTATCTCTTGCGCGGATTGGTCAAAAAAGTTCTCATCTTAGTACCGTCCTCTCTCGTCCTTCAGTGGACGCGAGAGTTGAACCAGAAGTTTCAGATTCCAGCGATGGCACAAAAGAAAGAGTGGATGTGGGAGAAATACGACATCCTGGTTGCCTCCATCGATACCGCCAAACGCGATCCGCACCGGAGCATCGTACAGTCTCACCGCTATGACATGCTGATCGTCGACGAAGCACACAAATTGAAAAACCGACGGACGAAAAACTGGCAATTCATCAACGACCTGCAAAAGAAATATTGCCTGTTGCTCACGGCCACACCGGTGCAAAACCAGTTGGATGAGCTGTACAACTTAGTCACGCTGCTCAAACCGGGGCACCTCGGCCGTCAATCCACGTTTCAAACCGAACACATGGCGAGCAAACGCAGAGCAAAAAACCCGGAACACCTTCGCGAGGAAATCCATCGGGTGATGATCCGCAACAAACGGAGCGACAGCAATCTGTCCTTCACCCGGCGGCACGTCTACACCGTTCCCATCCAGCTCTCTCCGGAGGAGCGAGCCTTATACGAAGGGGTCACTCGTTTCGTCCGCGATCGCTACCGGGAAGGCCGTGGAAATCTGAAGACCCTGCTCTCCTTGCTCGTTTTACAACGGGAAGTGTGCAGCAGTCGGGATGCGGTGTTTCTCACGTTGTTCAAGCTGTTCCAGCGGGGAGAAAAAGGACGGGAAACCGTTTCACCGGAAGTGCAGCACCTGATCGACCTGCTCCGCGCCGTCAAGGAACAGTCCAAAGTGAGAAAAGTGGTGGAAATGCTGTCGAACAGCGATGAGAAGTGGATCATTTTCACCGAATACCGTGCCACCCAGGAGATGATCATGCGCGCCCTGGCTGAGAAAGGGATTTCCGCCATCCCGTACCGCGGTGGATTTCAGCGCAACAAGAAGGACTGGATGATGGAACTGTTTCAAAAACGCGCCCAGGTGATGGTGGCCACCGAAGCGGGTGGCGAAGGGATCAACCTGCAGTTCTGCCATCACATCATCAACTACGACATGCCGTGGAACCCGATGCGCGTTGAACAGCGGATCGGACGTGTTCACCGGCTGGGACAAACCCACGATGTGCACATTTACAATTTCGCGACGGAAGATACAATCGAAGAGCATATTATCTGGCTGCTGCATGAGAAAATCGACATGTTCCAGTCGGTGATCGGTGATCTGGAAACGATCCTGGAGCGGCTGGACCTGAAGGACTCGATGGAACAAAACCTGATGCAGATTGTGATAGAAGCGAAAGATGACCGGGAAATCCGCGAACGGTTCGGCCAAATCGGAGACAGCATCCATCAAGCCCGCAGCCACTCCGGTGACCGGACACTACGGCAACGGGAGGATTCAGACCATGAATCCACAACAAGTGCGCAACTTCGCTGAACGCTACTTTTTGTCCCAGGAATGCAGCATCATCGAGAGAAGTCCAGCCCACCTGCAGGTGCAACTGTCAGTTGAGGCGGACAAAGACATCATGAACCGTCCGTTTTACTGGATGTATGTGGAGCGGATGGGCCTGCCCGCCAACCCTGCCATCCTCACGCTGATCTTCGATCCGCAAGCGGCTTCACCCGACCTGAGCGGTGAACTGATGAACTTCGGTTCGCCCCGCTTTGCCCTGCTGTTGGAATCCGCCCAAAAACGGGGGCGTTTCGTTCGTCTGTTCGAATCACCAACCACCGCCGCTCCGCACCCATTGCTCTCCCGGCCGTACGTGCCGTGGTTGGGCGTCAACTTTCTCGTCTCCTATGTCTGCGACCGGAAAAAGGACGAGATTGTCGACCTGGGCATCAATCTGCACAGCGGAGAAGTGGTGACCTCGTTTTACGAACGTCTCCAACACAAACACTGGTCGTCCAAACTGCCCGCCAATCGGCACGTCATCCAACCGCAATTCGGCATCGCCGAAGGCGTAGGCGAACTGGAATTCACCCTGCAAAAGCACATCGAAGAACAGGATCGCACCTGGGCTTATGAGGCCTACGAACAACTGGAACAGGAACTGGATCAGCTGGACCTCTACTACCCGGATCACATGCGCCTCAGCGACGAAACCCGGGCGGAAAAGAAACAACGGATTGGAGAGGCAGTGTGGCAGTACCACCCGCGCGTAGAAGTGTCGGTGGTGAATGCGGGGTTGTTTTATCTGGATGGGGGGAGTTAAGGAAAGTATAATAGAGGGAACCGTGGGGAGACGGTTCCCTTCTCTACTTGATCAAGTTTCTCCTTGACGAAACATAATATTGTGACTTAGTATTATATTCGAATAATTCTATTAAGTTGATGCATTCTGGGGATAAAATGTTTGGACGGAAACGAATCTAGCGTCATTGATTGACATATGTATGATGTATGCACGTCCAAGTAGAGGGGGGAGGAAGATGATAAACGAGTTTCGCATACCGTCTGTTGTTCTTTATGGCCGTGATTCTTTTTCGCAAGTAGGTGTTCACGCTGCAAATTTAGGGAGCAAAGCACTGATCGTCAGCGATAGGATCATGGAAAAGCTCGATTATATCAGACGGTGTGAGCAATTACTCGACCAGGCTGGAGTTGCTTCCGTTTCTTACCTGGGTGTCAATTCAGAACCTACCGATCAACATGTCGCCACAGCGCTGGAACTTTTTCAAAAAGAAAACTGTGATCTCCTCATCGCCATTGGTGGAGGGAGTTGTCTGGACGCAGCCAAAGCAGTCTCGATCGTCGCGGTAAACGGTGGGTATATCGGTGATTACATCGGGGGGAAAAAAGAGATTGCCCACCAACCAATCCCATTGATTGCCGTCCCAACGACAGCCGGGACAGGATCAGAAGTGACCAGTGTGACCGTGATCACCAACACCACAAATGATGTAAAGATGATGATCAAACATCCCGCATTTATTCCCGCTGTAGCAATTGTCGATCCCATCTTAACCCTTTCATCACCGCCCCATGTTACCGCTGCCACCGGAATCGACGCATTATGTCATGCGATTGAGGCGTATCTGTCCCGACGGGCTCAACCCCTCACGGATACGTTGGCCTTGTCCGCGATTCGGTTAATTAGTCAGAATATAAGAACAGTTTATGAAAATGGAGATCATATTGTGGCCAGAGAAAATATGGCTTTAGCTGCGATGCAAGCAGGTATGGCTTTTTCAAATGCTTCCGTTTGCCTGGTTCATGGAATGTCCCGTCCGATCGGAGCCATTTTTCACGTTCCTCATGGCATTTCCAATGCGATGCTACTGCCGGCTGTGTTAGAGTTCAGCAAAGAGGCGTGCATCGAGCGATTGGCATGTATTGGGCGCGTTTTTTCCGAAGATTTGAAATCGGTTTCTGATGTTGAAGCGGCTGATGCTGTTGTCTCCATGATTAAGCAACTCTGCCTGGATCTTGACATTCCCAATATGAAACAACAGGGCATCGATCGGACCGAATTTGAACGAGTAGTCGATAAAATGGCTGCCGATGCCTTGGAAAGCGGGAGTCCGGGAATGAATCCACGCATTCCAACACATGCGGAAATCGTCGAGTTGTATCATTACTGTTATGATTATAATTTTGTAAATATTAGGTAAAAACAGAATGAAATAGAGGTGAACTGAGATGGCTCAGAAAAACAGCGAAGTCGTCAAATCAGCTCTATCCAGTTTCATCGGTACGGCTATCGAGTGGTATGACTTCTTTTTATATGGAACAGCAGCAGCTCTTGTCTTTCCTCAACTCTTCTTTCCAGAGTCTGATCCGCTGATTGGGACGCTGCAAGCTTTTGCGACTTTTACGCTGGGCTTTGTCGCGCGGCCATTTGGAGGAATCATTTTTGGTCATTACGGCGATAAAATTGGCCGTAAGTCCATGCTCATCATCACCCTGATGATCATGGGGATCGCCACCGCTTTGATCGGGCTGTTGCCCACTTATGAAAGCATCGGCATTTGGGCACCCATTCTGCTCATCGTCTTGCGCTTGCTGCAAGGGATCGGCGTAGGAGGAGAATGGGGAGGGGCTGCCTTGATGTCCGTAGAGCACGCGCCAAAAGGGAAAAGAGGTTTTTATGGAAGTTGGACACAGATGGGAGTACCGGGAGGGCTGTTGCTCTCGACCGCTGTATTCACCATGTTTTCGTCTCTGCCGGAGAAGCAATTTTTAACATGGGGGTGGCGAATCCCCTTCTTGGTCAGTTTTCTTCTCATCGGGGTAGGTCTGTTTATTCGCTTGCGTGTAATGGAAACACCCGCCTTCCAAAAAGTAAAGGAGACGCAAACAGAAGCCCGTCTACCAATCTTGGAAGTGTTGAAAGCGCATCCGAAACAGGTGCTGCAGGCGATGGGTGCGCGTTTTGCCGAGAACGGAACATTCTATATCTTTAGTGTATTTGTTCTTACCTATACGACTGAACAATTGGGAATGCCCAAAAGCATGGCGTTAAATGGAGTTACCATTGCTACCGCTCTAGAGTTTATCGCTGTGCCGCTGTTTGGCGCTCTGTCAGACCGTATCGGTCGTCGTCCGGTATACATGGGTGGAGCCGCGTTTACTGCATTATTTGCTTTCCCCTTCTTTTGGCTGCTTGACACGAAAAGTACCTTTTTTACTTGGCTGGCAATCATCATCGCGCTGGCGCTTGGTCATGCAGCGATGTATGGTCCGCAAGCTGCTTTCCTCTCTGAACTGTTTGGCACACGAGTACGCTATAGTGGAATCTCCATTGGTTATCAGTTGGCATCGGTATTTGCCGGAGGGCTCGCCCCGCTCATCGCCACTTCACTCATGGCCTGGGCGGGTGGTAAACCTTGGACAGTGGCTGTTTATTTGATCTTTATGTGTCTGGTCACGCTCATCTCAGTCTACTGGACTTCTGAAACGTATCAAAATGAGGTGTCAGAAAAGCTGGCCGAAGCAAAATCGATTTCATCTTAAACATGGGTGGGTTTGCAAATAAGGAGGAATAGGTCAACATTCTCTTCATCAGCGATCCGGCGTTAGAAGTTGATGGCATGATGGAGCAAATGACGGAATTTCATAAAAAAAGCCCTGTCAACGGACAGGGCTAAACTACTTGGGAAAATCGTCACACCGTCGGATCCGCCAGCATCTTGGCCAGAAACTGCCGGGTCCGCTCCTCTTTCGGTTCGGTGAACAGCGCCTGCGGTGTTCCTTGCTCCACGATTTGGCCTGCATCCATGAATAGCACCCGGTCGGCCACGTTTTTGGCGAAATTCATCTCGTGGGTGACGATGACCATCGTCTGATTTTCCTGTGCCAGTTCCTTCATTGTTTTCAGCACTTCTCCCACCAGTTCGGGGTCTAGAGCAGAGGTGGGCTCATCAAACAACAGCACTTCCGGCTCCATCGCCAACGCTCTGGCAATCGCCACCCGTTGCTGTTGTCCCCCGGAGAGACGCGTCGGATATTCGTCCCGTTTCTCCAACAACCCCACTTTTTTCAGCAGCGATTCCGCTTTCTCGATGGCGGCGCGTTTGTCCGCCTTTTTCACCACAACCGGACCTTCGATCACATTTTCCAGCACCGTTTTGTGAGGGAACAAGTTGAAGCTTTGGAAGACCATCCCCGTTTTGCTGCGTAGGGTGCGAACGTCCTTTTCCTTCACTTTCCCCTGTCCGAACGATAGTTCTTTACCGGCGACGGCGAGCGTACCGGCAGTGGGCGTTTCCAACAGATTAATGCACCGAAGCAGCGTCGATTTCCCCGATCCGCTCGGACCGATCACACAGACGACTTCGCCTTCATTCACGTCCAGATCGATCCCGCGCAACACTTCTGTTTCTCCGAATTGTTTCCTCAAACCACGAATGCGAATCATGTCCGCCCCTCCTCTCACGCCGCAAAACGGCTGTACCGTTTTTCAAGCCAATCCTGCAAAACATTGAGTACCGTGCAAATGATCCAATAAATGATGGCCACCAGAATGTAGGCGGTCATGTAATCATAGGTCTGGCCGCCGACGATTTTCGCCTGATACATCATCTCCGGCACAGTGACAACCGACAACAGCGACGTGTCCTTGACCAAACTGAGGAACGTATTGGCCAGCGACGGCAATGCCACGCGCGTCGCCTGCGGGATGATAATGCGCCGCATCGTTTGCCAATACGTCATGTTGAGAGATTGTGCCGCCTCCCATTGCCCTTTGGGAATGGAGAGAATGGCACCGCGAATCGTTTCGGCCGAATATCCGCCCACGTTGAGCGATAAGCCGATCACCCCAGCAGCAATTGCGGTTAGGGAAATACCGATCACAGGCAAACCGACGTACAAAATGAGCAGTTGCACCAACAACGGCGTGCCACGGATTACCGAGATGTAGGCACGAGCCGGCCATCTGAGCAGGACGTTGTCCGACATACGGGCCATCGCGGTGATGAGTCCCAACACCAATCCAATCGCCATGGTGACGAAACTGATAGAAATGGTGTATGTGATCCCTTTCAATACAAACGGTGCCGATTCGATCGCCGATTGGACATCAAAGATATTTTCCCATTGGATGTGTTCCCACCATCCACTCACGGTTGTCCCACCTTTCCGGTTGCTTCATCTGAAAGTATGGAGGGTGTGTCTGGTGAGCTGGGAAAGACAAGTGGGCAGTATTCACCAGATACACCAAAGATGTCCGTTCAAAGGAGAAAGCGGCTCCGATAAAAGAGCCGCCCATCCCTCACTTCGTGATGTCCTGACCAAACCATTTCTCCGAAATCTTCACCAACGTTCCGTCTTTGCGCATATCGTCCAATGCGCGGTTGATCGCCGCCACCAGGTCTTTATTCCCCTTCGGCACCGGGAAAGCGGAAACCCCTTTTTCTTCCGGGATCGGAATCACTTTGACCGGCAGCTTCACCGTTTTCATCATTTCAGCTACGGCCAGTCGGTCGTTGATGCTGACGTCCACCCGCTTGGCGGCCACATCGCGCATCGCGGTCATCATATCCTCATATGATACGAGATTGGCACCCGCTTTTTTGGCCATCTGTCCGTAGTTGCTGGTCGGAGTTTGACCGGCGCGTTTTCCTTTGATATCCGCCAGTCCGTGAATGTCCTTGTTATCCTTGTGCACCACCAACACTGCATAGGATACGGTGTACGGCTTGGAGAAGTCGAATTTTTTCATTCGCTCCGGCTTGACCCCGACCTGGTTGGCCACCGAATCGAAGCGACCCACGCTGAGGCTGCTGAGTAACGTGTCCCAAGGACCTTCTACGAACTGTGCTTTTACGCCCAAGCGTTTGGCCACTTCCTTGGCCACGTCGATATCGAAGCCGACCAGTTGCTTCGTTTTCTCATCATGATAGCTGAAAGGTTTGTAGGTTCCTTCCGTTCCAAAGCGGATCGTGCCCCGCTTTTTGATTTGATCCAACAGATGATCCGTGCTTGAGGATTGATCGACGATCTTCACTTGGCCGCACGCGGCAAGCAGGATCATCGATAATACCGTGATCAGGATCAAGCTCCAACGCTTCATTTTCCGATCGCTCCCTCAAAACCTAGTTGTCAGGTAGGTATTTACGGTTAAGGATACGATGATCATCATACCGAATGGACCCCATTCTGTCAATCATAGGCTACCCACAATCCATCCAATCACTCGTTGAAAAAATCCCTCTCCGGACCTGAAAATAGGCTTGTCTGGTGAGTACGATCCTCACGGCTTTCCCGTCTTGCTCCACCCGTGCCCTCATGGAAGCAGATCCTGGTTGCTTCAGACCTGGAGCGCAGACCGGTCAAATTACGATTCGCTTAAAGGAAATTACCCGATCCTATGTTCCTGCGCTTCCCGGGTCTTCGCTCGGCATGGCTTGGGCACGCTCTCCCGAGAAAAACATGTGCCACCTCCGGAATGACCAGACACTCCCCAGCCGGAAACCCACACCGCCTGTCCAACATGGGGCGGTCAGGATTCTGCATCTCCGTCCTGATCTCTCCCCAAGATCCGGTACACGTCGGGCATACGATCTTCAAACACCGGAATCTTCCGCCGGATGCGCGTCACTTCAGCGAGATCGATCTCCACCGTCAGCAACTCTTCCTCTTCCCCGCCTTCGACCAGGATATCTCCCCAGGGATCGACCACCATGGAGTGCCCGCCAAACACATCCCGACCGCCGACACCCACCCGGTTGCATGCCACGACGTACAACTGATTCTCTACGGCGCGCGCCTGGTTCATCAGCCGCCAGTGTGTCAGGCGCGGAAGCGGCCACTCGGCAGGAATGAACAAGATATCCGCTCCGTCCAACGCCAAGGAACGTGCCAATTCGGGAAAACGGATGTCATAGCAGATCATCACGCCCGCGCGGTGTGATTCAAGGGAAAATGAAACCCGCTGATCCCCCGCATGCAAATATTTTTCCTCATCCATCAACCGGAACAAATGCACCTTGGAATACCGGGACACTTGTTTACCATTCCGGTCGAAAATGTAAGCGGTGTTCCAAAAACGGTCCGCTTTTTTTTCGGCGATTGATCCTCCCACCAAATGAACATGGTATCGCGCTGCCGTCGACGCCATCCATTCCACCAGCTCGCCCCGATCAGCACAATCTTCCAAACGATCCAACGCATAACCTGTGTTCCACATCTCTGGCAGTACGACCACATCTGCCTGCTCCCGTTCCGCCGCCCGACGAATCCATTCTTCCGCCTGTTGCCGGTTTATTTTCGGGTCACCCCACGCGATATCCATTTGTACCAATGAAATGCGCATCCTTTGTTCCCCCTTTTTCTCCATTCAAACAAAAACCACGGCCATTGACCATGGTGGATGTTCAATATTGGTTCATACATTTTTTCGTGACGCGCGGGCGACGGAAAAAGAAGTAGAGGCTCCGCAGTAATCCCTTATAGCGCAATTTCACTTCCTCCCGGTAAGTGTGAAACGACTCACCACCAAGATGAACGACACTGAAGCAACACAAGTAAAGGAAGCAAACCACTTCGTGCAACTGGGGGTAGCGTTTGGTTAAATTCCGTCGATGCAGGGTTTCCTGCACTTGCTGGACTCTCCCCAGTAACAACCGGATCGGCGCGGGATCCTGCCCCGGCTCAAACCGGTATAACTCCCGTACACTTTTGTCGATAAAGGGCAATATGTCTCCCAATTCCTGCGGCCGGGTCTCCCGCTGGGTATCCATTTTCTCCTCACCCCCCACAATCAAGAATCCGACAAGCTTTGCTGTCATTTTCAGTGATCCAGGGAATTTGTCTGATACCCGAACAGTTTTCAGATATTTTTGGATTCTATCTGTTTTTTCTTGCCATACTCCAGATTCTGTCGATATGGTAATCATGAACGGCTTTTGCCGGTTCGAAAAGTGATTTAAGACGATTGTACCACATTCTCCCCACTTCTCCCACGGGTGAAATGAGGGAGATTTCGCCGTCGATTTTTGTCCGTGACAGTTGAGTTTTGGGACGCTTGAACCTGAAGTACGCGCAATACACGGACAAATTCCCCTGTCTGACATTTCCCCATCATGCGCTCCGCTTTTTTTACTTCCAGTCGCAAGCGAACACCGTTTTGCAACAGTGAGGGGGGCAATCCAACCAGCTGAAATCGTTTCCCTGTGTCATCCTCCAGCACCCAGCAACCGCCTTCTAAGTCCAAGTATCTCAACGTGCCCTGCAAAATCCAGGTTTCTCCGTTCACCGTTTTTCCCTGCCACTGTGTCACCGTCCAAGCACCGACGGCCGCCGTCAACAGACCAACCGTCAAGATCAATGCAAAACGCTGGTACAATGCATTTCACCTCCGACACTCATGCGATCATCTTTTCCTATCACCTTCCAATGAAAACGCGATACGCAAAACAAAAGCCCCAAACAGGGGGAGAGTGTGATGACAACATCGTTTCCTCGTGATTCCCGGGTGTGCCGTTTCCCGTCGCGCGACTCTAGCTATTGCTACGAGATGGGGAATCGGAACCCGCGACTTTGTCAATAGCCTCATCCCCGATGAGGGGCCATTCAGTCAAAAAAGCGCTGACTGATCCCGTACAATTTGGCATAGGTCTTCCACGCGTAGGAATCGGTCATACCCGCGATGTGATCACATACGACGCGTTCCTTCTTCCCTTCTTCGGCCAGTTGGCGGTCCTTTTTGGGGAGTAGTTTGGGTTCCTGCAAAAACGCTTCATACAATTTGCGAACGATGTATTGTCCTTTCCATTCCACTGTTTGCACCGTGTCGGAATCGATCACTTCCTCTTTGACGAGATTTTTGAGGTCAGCGCACAATCTCCGCAATTCGTCAGGCAGATCAGCGGTCCATCGCAAACGGTCGGACGTGACGCCCGGCACCTGTCGCAGTTGGACGTGACGGACGAATGCATCGATTAAATAGGCAAACATATGCTTCAACTTCGATTTGAAATCATCGTCCCGGGAGCGAAAATCCCGCAGCAAGTCCACTGCTTTTTTCAATCCCGGGTAGGCTTCGTGCAATTGATCCCGTTCGATCAGTTGGCGGATCGGCTCCACGTCCACCATCCGCAAATTGAGCGCGTCCTCCAAATCGTGTGTCGCATAAGCGATATCATCGGCGATTTCGATGATGGAGCATTCCAGCGTCCTGTTGAGCGTTCGTGCATGGCGATTCTCGTCGGAATGCTCCATTTGCAGGAAATGAGCGAGGTCGTCATCGTTGAACGGACGCAGAACCCACTCGAACGCTTCCCGATCCTCCGCAAACAGGCCCGCTTTGGGCGGGAAAGAGGTTGCCTGCGGATTGCAGGCATCATCGTATACAATGGGATATTTCAAAATGGATAACAGCAGCGCCCGGGTCACGTTCAATCCTTCCGGCGGCTTCCCTTCCAGTCGGGTCAAAAGGCGAAACGTATGAGCGTTGCTTTCGAAACCGCCGTGTTCCCGCATGCAGGCATCCAACGCACGCTCTCCCTGATGGCCAAACGGGGGATGACCCAAATCGTGAGCCAGCGCCGCCGCTTCAATCAGCGAGGTATCAATCTTCCGGTCCGGCTGCAACAAGGGGGAGTGTCGGTTGAGCGCAATGGCGATCCCACGGGCAATCTGCGCCACTTCCATCGAATGTGTCAACCGGGTGCGGGGAAAATCGCTCACCCCGGTCCCGATCACCTGCGTTTTGGATTGCATTCGCCGAAAGGCCGCACTGTGTACGATACGACCGTAATCCCTTTCGAACTCGTCCCGCGGTTCCTCAGCGGAGCGCTCCGGATGGGAAAACCGCCGTTCCCAATCCGCTGAACCGTACAAACGATTGGGAGCATCAGATAGCCACATCCCCAATCCCCCTTTGTCCGTTTCTATGAGGTTTATGTGCGGGTCATAGGTTCATTCGTTATTTTGCAAAAAATCCCTTCTATCAATTTGAGGAAATGTAACGATCATCAACCGTTGGAAATAGTAGTGATTGTTACTGTTTAAAACTAGATCGAATGGGCCACATTGGGCATGTTGTAGGATAACTTTCGGGGTGAGGAGAAACTCCCATCGAGCTTGTTGAGTCCATTTGAAGAAGAAGAGAGGCAGCCCTCCGGTCGGAGGGCTGCCATTCCCCTTTCACTTTTTCATCTGCAAATCCGTCTCCGTCACCCGGCCAGCTTTCACTTTGACCAGTTTCGGCACCGCGCCATCCACCTTCACCAGATAATAACCAGGAGGCAAGTCAGACAGACCGAAAAATCCGCTCCCGTCAGTCTTGCTTTCATAACGGTTCAAGCCTTGCCCCTTGATCTCCACCGTCACACCGTCTACCGGTTGTCCCTTGGCATCCGTTACGTTTCCCATCAAATATCCTTTGGTGGGGCGGGATTTCCACGGCATGTCCGGAATCTCCGCCTGTTCGGCAAACACCGGCTCTCCGTACGAATTGGGTTGCGACAACGACGTGTATAATGTGTCGTTGGGCAAGCTGTCCTTGTTGGTTTCCGCATAGCTGTACAAACTGACCCCTGCGGCGCGATTGCCATTGGCTGAAGGCATTTGCGCCCGTTTGATCTGCGCCAACGACCCGGAGATGGCATTGAGATATACACCCGGACCGATCACGATCTGCCGACCATACTGGTGATCCTTTTCCCACTCAATCCATTGATCATACCATAATTTTTGCGAATCTACGTGTTCCCGGTCATAGTTCATGGGGATGGCCATGTCGATAAATCCCTTTTGCAACCAACCGTCCCAATCCTGCATCACCTGTGTATAAGGGGCGGATTGCCGGTATGCTTCAGGAGTAGAGGGTCCTGCCCCCCAGGCGATCACCGCGGCGGACACCTTGATGTCGGGACGGATGGCGATCGCTTTCAAATAGACTTTGCGCATCAAAAAGGTGACTTGTTCGCGGCGCCACGCTTTCCACCGTTCGTCCTGCGGATCGGGCAAGCCCGAGGTTCCCGTCTGTTGTTGGAACCGCTCCACGCTGACGGGATTGTAACCCCACTCCGGACCCATATATCGCACTAGGTCCAGATGAATGCCGTCCACGTCGTATTGGCGGACGACGTTGAGATATTGTTCCACGGTGTAATCCAACGCGTCCGGGTGTCCCGGGTCCAACACATAGTTGGCACCATCCCGGTTGACCCCGTCAACCCGGTTCATCAGCCAATAGTCCCGCCCTTGGGCCGAGGGACCATGTGTGTTGAACACGTGTTGGGGCGACTTGGGCGGAGTGGCTGAATTCCAGATCGGCAAGGTGGCCAACCAGGCATGTACTTCGATCCGCGGCCGGGCTTGATGTGCCTTTTCGATTAGGTAGGCCAATGCGTCGAACCCCGGTTGCAACGCGGGATCTTCGGTACGGGGTTCCAGCGCTTTGTTGAAATACGCATCTCCTCGCCTACGCACCTGCACGATGACCGCGTTCGCATGTGACTTCTGCACGTCAGCGATCAGCTTGTCCACTTGTGCAGGCGTTTTGAATCCGTCATGAAACGCATCCACCCAAAATGCGCGAAATTCCCGAGGTGGTGAGTCCGCACGAGCCGGTTGCGGCACCAGCGACATCCACAGCCAACCGAACAGGGACAGACAGACAAACCATTTGCGCATGCGCATCTCGCATTACTCCCCTCGTTGGAATTCGGCCAGCGTCACACCGATCTGATCCTGCAACTGGCGAAGCGAACCGGCGGTGTATCCGTTCATGATCATCGAAAACACCAACCGTTCCCCATCCTTGGTCCGCACATACCCCGACAAGGCGCTCACATCGGTCAGCGAACCCGTTTTGGCTCTCAGGTTGTTGGCCGCTGCAGTATTGCGCATTCTACTCTGCAATGTGCCGTCGACACCGGCCACGGGAAGCGAATCGGTGAACGGAACCGCGACGGGAGAATGGGAAACGGCCATCAACAGTTGCACCAACTCCTCAGCGGACAATTGATCCTGTCTGCTCAAACCGGAACCGTCGACCAAATCCGGCTGAAAGTTCAATCCCAACTGACGCAGGTAGGTGTTGACCGCTTCCACGCCGGCCTGTGCTGTGCCCGCTCCCTCTTTATACAGTCCGAGTACCCGAATCAACATCTCAGCATAAAAATTGTCGCTGTTTTTGTTCATATAGCGAACGATCTCAGACATCGACGGAGACGGATAATCGCGGACCAGTTCTGCCCCCTGCGGCACCGCTCCCGCCTGTGCTGAACCAGGTTGGTCAAAAACAACGCCCGCTTTTTCCAATTGCTCGCGCAATACTTCACCCGTATACAAATGCGGGTTTTCCACGGGAACACGCGTGTAGTCCCCCTGAAAATCCAGGGGCAAACTGCCCGATACCCGGATCGTGTTGGTTCCCCGATCACGGGAGATGGACAGCGTGTTTTCAGAGCCAGCAGGACCGGTGACGGCAGTGTTGATCACACGGACATAGCGCGTCTGTGGTGTCAAGCTAAGCCTGATTGGATCACCCGCTTGCCCGCCGGGCAGGTAGTCCAGCCGAACGGTTCCCCGGTTGACAGACAATGCTGTGATTTGCGGCTGGTAGGATCCGTTCTCGTCGTCCCACGCCCATCCACGACCGTACACATCGTCCGAAAACGCCGTGGTGTCGACGATCACGCTGCCAGTGATCCGCTTGATCCCCGCGGCTTGGATATCCTTCACCATCTGTTCAATCGTGGGGCCATCCTGCACACGGAGCGCACCTTCCGTGGCCAAGGTGGGGTCTCCTCCCCCTTGCAGAATCAGATCCCCATTCAGCACACCATCCTGAATCGGGCCAGTTCGAAACAGCCGTGTATGCAGACGAGCGTCCGGTCCCAACAACCCCAACGCCGCAGACGAGGTAAACAATTTGGCGTTGGAGGCGGGCGTCAGCAGGGCAGAACCGTTCCGTTCAAACAGAACATCCCCGCGATCCAGCGACTCCACCATCACCCCGCTGACGACTCCCCGGTAGGGTTCGGCATCCAACAGCGGGTTCAACCGTTCCGTCAACAAATAGGCGTCCTCCGGTGGCAACTCCCCGGGATCGGGCAAATCCGGATACGTGGTCGCCGCCACCGCGATACGATCCTGAAACGCTTTGGACAGCGCCTTTTCCTTGGTACCTCTGATCAAAACGGCAAAGGCCAGTCGTTCCCCGGAACGGGACGTGGTGATGCCAGTCAGACCGAATTCCCCGCCGGTTTTGGCCCGTACGTTATTTTCCGCAGGTGTTCCCGTCATGCGGTTTTTCAGCGTCCCGTCCACACCCGCCACGGGTAAAAACGACCAGAATCGCTCCCGCGCTGGATGCTTGTCCATCGCCGTTAACAACTGGATCAAGTGATGGGGCGCTACCACGTCCTGACGGGACAAACCGGACCCGTCCACTTGACGAAAGTCGATGTCCACTCCCACATGCGAGGCGAAGGTTCGAATCGCTTCGATCCCTGCTTCCGCACTGCCAACTCCCTTTTCCGTCGCCCCCAGCCGCTTGAGCAACATTTCCGCGTAAAAGTTGTCGCCAGTCTTGATTGTACGCTGTAATAACCGGTCCACAGGCGGAGAAGTCGTTTGTGATACGAGTTCGGCGGAGGTGGGCAATTCACCGGATACCACCTGGGTGGCAGAAGAAAAGCGAATGCCCACCTGGCTCATCTGTTCCTTGAACACCCAACCGGTGAACAAATCCGGTTCTTCCACCGTTCTTCTTACCGTGACACCTGTATGTTCCTCTCCGATCGTACCGGTGACGACGATCTCATTTTTGGCGCGAGTCCGTGTGATGGTCAGCTGCTGTTGGTCTCCCTCCACCGTCTGAGCCCGATTGATCACCTGCACATAATCTGGTGCGGGTGATACCGTCACACGAGGGGCTTGTCCTGCATGGTGTCCTGGTGTCACTTGCACGCGTACTGTATTTTGATCCACCGATAACGCCCCGATCTGTGCGCTGATCGGATACGGTTCGTCATCCCACATCCAGCTGGTGCCCAGTCGCACCCGATCGAAGTACCGGTCATCAACACCGATATTCCCTTCCACCTTGCGGATACCCCGGTCCGCAAGCGCTTTTGCCAGCTTTCGCAACTGCCTTTCGTCCAATGAAGGGTCGCCATATCCCTTGAGCCATACATTCCCCCGGAAGACCCCGCCGGGGCTGAGGGTTCCGTCCAGCCACAACTCCGTAGGGATCTTCGCATCCCCAGACCAACGATCCACTGCCGCCGCGGCCAACAACAGTTTCACTGTGGATCCCGGCACAAACGTGTTGTGCTCCCGCAGTGCCGACAAGGTTTGGTTACGGTCAAGTGATACCACCTCGTAACCAACCAACATCCCCCGGGTCTCGGGATTTTCTTGCAGTTCGGCTACGTAGTGTTTGAGCGTCGCATCCAATCGCTGGTCCGCTGACGGCGTTTCCGCCCGAGCGGGCAGGCTGATGCCGGAAACGGCCAGCAAGACGGCCATCCATATGCCCAGCCATTTACCCCAACGTTTCATGTACTCCCCTCCTTTTTTTGACGGCTATTTCCATTCTACCTGAATATTCTTAAAAATTTTATCATAATTTGTCGTACAGACCGTATGAAGGAAGGGAATTTTGATGTGGAGCAGCATTTTCAAAACAATGATGTTTATCAATTATAAAAAGTGGGTAATCTTTCATTGCCTATCATGATATAACAGGGTTCCGGAGGGATCGCCAATGAAACTTCCCGTCAAAGGCGTATCGGAATTGGTACTGGAAGTGGCGGATATGGACCGGGCCGTACACTTCTGGTCAGAAGTGCTCGGGTTTCCCGTCGTGGATCAATGGAAGTGGGAGCCCGGTACGAGCGGTTTCCAAGCGGAGCAATTCGTGAGTCGCCAACACCCGTATGTCTGGGCAACTTGGCTTTATGTCGGGGGAAACACACGGTTGGGATTGTGGCTTCCCCGGAAGTGGACACCAGAGGAACGCCGGATCATGGAACAACCCGTGACCTCCTGGCCGTCTCCTGAATTGTATGATGAGGGTGGCAAACATGTACATTTTGCCCTGTATATTGAGGAAGAAGATTTCGACTGCACCTTTGAACAGTTGCAATCGCTCGGCATTCCCGTTACCATCCGGCCAATTTGAACCGGAATACCGGGCGCTCTATTTCAAAGATCCAGACGGAAATGTAGTAGAAATGTACACCCGATCCATGGCGCAATCCTATGCTTCTCTGAACCGTGTTTGATCATCAGGTTGCGCTATTCTCCCTGCCGTAATACTCAAATGTCATACGGTGGAAACACCCAACAATTGAGATTACCCGGCATATGACCTTAGGATGTGTCCGGCAAATCTCTCGGACGATTTACGCGACACATCCTCAACACCCACATAATTGTCTATCATCATAGTTGTACATACCATACCTGTTGAATCAGTCCATCTCTCACTTCGTAAATGGCGATCGCTTCCAACGGTTCTCCATTCCGTCCGGTGATCCGCTCATGGTCAATCACATAGGGTCCCATGGAAATCCGTTGAATCAACTCGGCGTGTATGTTGGGATTTTGTTCAAACAGCCGGGTATAATGTTCTCTCATCTCGTCGAGACCAGACATGATAGGTTCACAGGGATGGTCGTACACCATAACATAAGGGCTGTATACAGATAGAAACAGCTCCAAATCATGGTGGTTGTAGGCTTCCAACTGGATTTGCACCAATTGTTCAGGTGCTTCCGGTTTCGCTGTTTTCATCATGATTGTCTCCTCCCCCACCCCGGTTCCCTTTTTATTCTTTTTTCTCCCCCGCAATTCCTACTGATGGGACGAAACTTTACCAATAATCTAACTTAAAATATATACCAAGACGAGCAGTTACTGTATAATGCCAGTGCATCCTAACTGCAGTAACAAGACAAATCCCAATATTCCCCTGATATATCTCTGCTAACACATCCGCCGTCATTTTGTGTCCCGCGGCTAATTTACCATTGTGCCATTTACGCAGGAATTCATTCGCGGGCAATTTCATTTAAGCGAAGCGTTACTTTACTTGCGGTCCTGCACTTCCCGGTTCAGAGCGGCCAAGACCGACTTCCTAGCAGGGAGCAGGTGGAGCGATCCGGAAAAGCGAAGTGGACCGATTCATAAGATTCCACCTCAGCCACTTTGTCCCGTCCGCCCCGATTTATCGAGGAGAAAGTGGAAAGAGGGGAACTGGGACGGAAGACGGGCAAAGGGTTTTATGAATACGACGAGAAGGGGCGAATTCGTTCATAAACCGAGTCGAAACCGAGAGAAGGGGGGCACGGCTATCATTGGCCCTATTTTATGAGGGTGAACGCCGAGCGGTCTAATAATTTTTATAAAATTTGAAAATTACAGTTTATAATGCCCAAGCGCACCGCCATTGAGGGTCTTGCTTCCTTGCGCTCGGTGTTTGCACGGTGACGGCCGGAAACTCCAGCGGCATCAATGACGGAGCCGCCGCGTGATCGACTTGGAAAGAGCGGTCAACCACCACAACTTAAAACCCATAGGCCGGATCATAAACTGGGCTGTCGCCGGCGTCCCCCCGGAGATCATGGGCATCGGTCCGGTCCCGGCCTCCCGCCTGGCTCTGGATCGAGCGGGGCTAACCCTTGACGACGTCGACCTCATAGAGATTAACGAAGCTTTCGCCGCACAGTGCCTGGCTGTGGAGAAAGAACTGGGGCTCAATCGGGAGATCGTCAATGTCAACGGCGATGCCATCGCCTTTGGTCACCCCGTGGGGCTAGTGGCGCCCGCATCCTTCTCACCTTGCTGTATGAACTAAAGCAGCAAAAAAAATTGGCCTCGCCTCTCTCTGCATGGCGGCGGCCAAGGCATCAGCATGGTAGTAGAAGTGGTTTGACTGGCTTCAGCCCACCCCACTAAAAACTGGGGGTGGATTTTTCTTTTGTTCATGGGTTTAAGCATGGTACAGCTTGGTACAGCGACATCAGTTGCTCATGTGCCTCCCGTACTTTATCTGGTATCAGGCAGCGAAATAGTCCCCAATGTACCCCAACGATGGAATCACCAATGCATGGTTTGTCGGTGCTTCTGCAATCCGGCCCCCGGCAAATCATCACCAGCAGCCTGAATCCCGTTTCTCCGCCAACGGAAAAACCGCCAGGTTATTGGCGGCTTAATAAGCAAACGTCCCAAGGGGAAAGCCGCGAACAAATGGGTATAACTCCGAAAGACCTTGCCCAACTCGATACCCCTAAATGAGAAAAAGCGGAACAGTACACCACCTCTTACGTCACTGACGCCGTCCCGTGTCTCGAAACTCGTACATTTCTAGTGAGTAAGCTTACAATAAACATCACTACGATGTTGACGATAAGTGCCACAATACCCGGGTTCAAATCCTTCACGGCCTGAGGCAAGAATGGCATCATCGATCCGATAGACGTATTTGTGACGGTCATGTATACCACTACGATCTCACCGACGAGAATCCCGTAGAATGCACCCGCCCACGTCACTGGATTGTGTCTGAACAAACTGAAGAACAATGACGGGAAGAACTGTATGACGAAACTGTATCCCATCAAAAGCAGGGCCACTATTGTTTGGCCACCATTAGATGTGAAATAAAGCGAGACGAGGGCTATAATCGGGACCAGATAGGTGGCAAGCTTGGCTATTTGACCGTCCGTCGCGCGTGGTCTAAACACCTTGTACAGGTTCTTCGATATCAACGTTGCCGTGGCCATCAACAGCAAGGATCCCGGTACCAATGCGGCCAAGAGACCAGCTGCTCCAATCACCCCGACAAACCAAGGCGGGAAAGCGAGCTTGGATATTTTGAGCAAGGCTAAATCCTCGGTAGCTCCTTGGAGACCCGGAACTTGTAAAATCGCTGCAAATCCGACAAAGAACACAAATAGCAGAACTAATTGATACAGTGGAAAGACAACCGCATTTCGGCGAAAGACCCGCTCGTTTTTTGCTGTGTAGATAGCGGTAAAACCGTGAGGCCAGGTATAAAAACCGAGGGAGGTCAACAGGATGGTGGAGATGAACCAGTAGACGCTCATGCCTTTATCCGGTAATGTGAGCAATTCGGGATGGGCGGCGTCAATCGCATGGAACATTTGCGTAAAACTTCCATAATAATGGATGGGTAAATAGAGTCCCAAAAAAACCACGACCACCAGAATAATGATATCCTTGAGAACCGATGTCCAGGCCGATCCATGAACGCCGGAAATCATCACAAAAACCGTAATGGAAATAGCCCCGATCCAAATGGCGAGATTCGGAGAAATACTTCCATAGGATGCTTGGGACACAATAATGCCAAGACCTTTGAGCTGTAACACAAAATAAGGGATCATCGCCACAATCCCGACAATGGATACCAAGATGCCAAGAGCGGGACTGTTATATTTATACACAAAGTAATCCGACTGAGACACGAGTCGATTCTCTTTGGCATAACGCCAAATGGGAGGCAGCAACCAATAGGAGATGATGAATGCGATACACCCGTAGGCGAGAATGTACAGGGCGGGCGCACCTTTTCCGTACGCCCACCCACTGGCGCCAAGAAACGTAAATGTAGTATAGATCTCACCAACACTCAACAGAAAGACAAACACTGTACCGAAACTGCGACCACCGGTTGTCCATTGCTCAAAGTTCATCGTCTTGCCCTTTTTTGCGCGAATGCCGAGATAAATGCTTATCAGCAAGAACGCAAAGATGACGATCAGTGCCACATTCATTCTGCGTCACCCCCATGATTTGATGGATCCATCTTGTAAACCACGAACATGATCATGCTGGTCAAGACCACCCACAGAACAATCCAGAACATGAGAAACGGCATGCCAAGCACAAAGGGATGTATACGATTCGCAAAAAAGACCCCAACGAGAATCCCGAGAATAGGAAGAGCACCCAACCAGCGAAACAGTCTCATGACGCTACCCCCCTTATCGGTTGTTCTTGAAGCAGTTTGAAAACGCCGTTTACAAAAGCCAGCACACCGATTGACAACGCATCCTCATCCACCGTAAATCGGGGATGATGGTGCGGATAAACAATACCCTTTTCCGTATTGCCGGCCCCAATCAAGAAAAACGTCCCCGGTGCTTTTTGCAGAAACGCGGAAAAATCTTCGCCACCCATCGATGGCACCGCCTCTATAACCGCTTCGTCTCCTAACACCTCAATCAGCGCTTCTTTCAGCAAGCTCGTTACCCTCTCATCATTGATGACCGGGCGGTACCCATTTTCATATACAAAATCGTAGGTCGCTCCGTGCGCTTCGGTCACCCCCTTGATGATCTGTTCCATTAAGCGTGGCACTTCCTCTCGCAGCTCCGGGTTGAACGAGCGCACCGTACCGACCAGCTCGATCGCCCCTGGGATTACGTTATGCGTCGTCCCCCCGTAAATCTGCGTGACTGAGACCACAAGCGGATTGAATGGATCTGTATTTCGCGACACAATATGCTGCAGATTGGTGATCACTTGAGCGGCGATTGCGATGCTATCGACAGTCATATGGGGTTGGGCTGCGTGACCGCCCTTGCCTTTGATGATGATGCGAAACACATCAGGTGCCGCCGTCACCGGACCGGCTGCAACCGCAATTTTGCCAACCTCCAGTGGTGACCACAGATGTGCTCCAATCACCATATCCACACCTTCCATGACACCCGCATGTACCATTTGTTCGGCACCACCTGGGAACAACTCTTCCGCATGTTGGAACAGAAAGCGTACTTCGCCGCAAATCTGGTCCTTCATACTGGAAAGGATCTTGGCAGCGCCAAGCAACATCGCTGTGTGGCCATCATGACCACACGCATGCATGACACCGGGATTTTGAGAGGCAAATTCAAAGGAATTCTCTTCTTGAATCGGCAATGCGTCCATGTCCGCTCGTACTGCAACCGTACGTCCTGGTAGATTGCCGATCAATCGAGCAACCACACAGGTTTTCGTCGGTCTGGACAACTCGAGTCCACCAAAGGAAGCAAGCTTATCGTAGACGTACTGCGAAGTTTGCTCCTCTTGAAAAGAGAGTTCAGGATTTTTGTGTAAATGACGTCTCCAATTAATGACATCGTTTTTCACCTGTTCTACCAGATTGCGATAATGATCGTCTACAATTGACACAGCAAATAACCTCTCTTTCGATTTGAATTCAATATACTCAAAATTTTCTATGATCGTCCTCCCCCGAGGAGACCGCCACTTCTCCCCCGATCTCGTAATCCTCAAAGTACGTGTCGAACATTGTATCTATCCCCTTTCGTTTTTTAACTGCACTGGGAATAAATGCAAGATATGTGCCAGCCAAGGCTCTCTCGTCCAACACGCTGGTCATGTCCAAACGATGCTTTTAAAAAGCTTTCAGCACATCTGGCGCCTTGTGGTAAGGGTGCAACATGTTGGTTGCTGAATGTAATCGTCTGCGATTTTCCTCCAATCATCCCCTATACAAATAGTCATACAATTGTGGGAATTGCAACACATTTGTCTTATTATTCGTACAACTGAGTCCCCCTTTTCTCCTTGGATCATTGGCATGGTTTATGCGTATAACATGAGCGCGAAAGCGTCTTTAGGAAGGAAGTCCAATGCCGCGACCATTCGCCGGGTTGTGAAAGCGTTTCCCAATTCTGCGTATGAGAAATGAGGGCATCACCTACGAGGGCTGGAGTTGAGGGCAAACACCGTTACCGCCTACCTGTGACCCAGGGGATAAACTGGGGGTTCATCTGCCGAATTGCCCGGTAGATCAATTCGATCTTGACAGGAAAGTAAATTATGAACTCCCGAAGAGTCGCATGGGAAATTGTTGGGGACATGGGCGACCAACAGTCTGTTCTTCATCCCGGGCTTGAATGGAGTTGAAGCAACATTTGCTGGGGGAGACATTAAAAAGGATAGAAATCAGGTGGGGGAGTGAAACTATAGTGAATCCTGATATCTCCTATTCATTTGAACCGTTTGTGGAGAAGAGGGAAAGATTAGATTTTTACCGAGATGATTCTTTTCTGCAAAAACTGGTCTTGCGATACGGCGGGGAAAAAACCCATGAACAGGCACTGGTATTCTCTCCTAAAGTTTCTTATAGATGGAATAATCTAGTTGACCGGGCGATCCGGTCAAACCCTCCTGAGTTGCAACATTATGACGCTTTCAACCGTCGGGTGGATCGCCTTGTACGTCCTTATGAAATCGAGATTCTGGAGAAAGAGGTCTTTTCGGAAGCGTTATTTTCTGAAAAAAGTATCCATTTGAAAGCTTTGTGAAACGCTTGTTGATAAACGAACTTGGCGAATCAGGGATCGCCTGCCCGCTTGCATGCACTGAAGGTTTGATTGCTCTTTTGGATCAATTTCCCGACGATCGTATTCCGGAATTGGAGCAAATTCTGGCACACTGCAAAGAAGGGATCAATGGGAATTTCGGTATCGGAGCCCAATTCATGTCGGAGATGCACGGGGGGTCAAATATCCCCGCGAACCTGGTAACCGCCGTTCCTGACGGAAAAAAGTTCAAAATCTACGGTAACAAATTCTTCTGTTCGGCGATTCATGCGGATTATGCGGTCGTGACAGCCAAAGTTAATGGGACAGACCATGTCGGTGTCTTTGTGATCCCGTCTTGGCTCCCGGAAGAAAAGAAGAAGGAACAACGTAACGGTTACGTGATCAACCGCTTGAAATCCAAGATGGGGACGGTGGAGCTGCCCACCGCGGAAGTAGATTACCAAGGGGCTGTCGCCTATCCGGTGGGACCGCTTGAAAAAGGAGTGGCCCATGCGGTTGGCATTGTCTTGACCCGTTCTCGGCTTGCCATAGGTTTGGCCAGTGCAGCGCTCATGCTACGTGCAGCGCGAGAAGTCCGATTATACAGTGATTTCCGGGAAGTGTTCGGACGAAAAATCCGGCAGTATCCCCTGGCAGCCCGCCAATTGGAGGAAATAGAAACGACCACCCGGCGAACTGTCGCCGGCGTATTCAAAATTCAAGATGCTTTCAACCGACTCTCTTACCATCCCGGGACAATAAATTCCCCAGACATTAAAAAGAGACGGTTGATTCTCCGGGAACTCATCCTTCTGCAAAAAGTCTTCACGGCAGAGGAAACCGTGGAAGTTTTAAGAACAGCCATCTCGTTGTTTGGCGGCTACGGGGTGATGGAGGATTTTTCGTCGTTGCCCCGATTGTTACGTGACGCCATGATCAATGAATTATGGGAAGGGCCTAAAAACGTGCTCCTGACCCAGGTTTACCGGGATCTCCAAAAAGCACAGGAATGGTATGACCCAGAGATTTTTGTAAAGGACTCCTTACATGGAGCGGATCCCCTTCAAATCCAGTCTCTTTCGTCCACTTTGAAAGACTTGCTCAATCGGCCGTTGCTGGATCATCCTAATGCAGAATCGATGAAGACAGCCGAAGAATGGGAAGTTTTCTGCCAAACCTTCTTCAAGATATATCAGGAACAAGCGTTAAAAGAAGCGGAGGAGGCTGAAACTCGAATGACTGCGGGGGGTGAGAGGGTATGAAAGTCAATTTGGGGGATATTTTGACCCAAAGGTCCCGTATTTCACCGAAATTAGAAGCGTTGGTCGGGGAAGGATACCGTTATACGTTTCAAGAATTCAACATCCGGGTTAATCAGTTCGCCTCGTTTTTATTAAGGAGAGGCTTGAGTGCGGGAGATCGGTTGGGGATCTTATGCCGAAATCACCATCAACACGTCACCGCTTTTTTTGCGGCTGCCAAAATCGGTGTGGTCACCGTCCCCCTTAACTGGCGGTTGCCGGCTTCGGGACTGGATTTTGTCCTGCAAGACGTACGGGTATCTGCGTTGGTGTATGACGCTGAATTTGGAGATACTGTCCATCAGTTGGGATATCGACATGCCATATCCCTTATCATTCGAGTCGGGGGATCGGGGGAAGGAATCGAGTTTGAATCGGCCATTCAAGACCAATCGTATCAAGAGCCCCCCGTCGTCATCGGCGGCGACGCACCGGCAGTTATTATGTACACATCTGGAACGACGGGAAAACCTAAGGGAGCGATATTGAGTCACAACAACTTCTTCGCGGCATCGGTGGGAACCGTACGGATTCTGGACTGGCGGTACCGGGACCGGTTTTTGTCAGTTACTCCTCTGTTCCACATTGGCGGATTAAACCCGGTTGTTGTCAACGTGCATACCGGAACCACCACTTATTTCATGCCGGAGTTTCATCCATCACGAGTATGGGAAGTGATCCAGGAAGAACACATCACACACATGATGTCGGTGCCAGTTATGATTCAGGCCATGCTGCAGGTGCCGGAGATTGAACGGGTCGATCTTCCCGCATTGCGGTTTATCCTTTGTGGCGCGTCGCCGGTTTCGAAAGAATTGATACACGCCTACCGTGAAAGAAACATCCAGGTGGGACAAGTATACGGAACTACCGAATTTACCGGAGGCATCACTTTTTGGACCCATGAAATGGGCTTGGATCGAGCGCATTCTGCGGGGAAAGCTTTATTTCACGGAAAGATAAAAATCGTGGACCCTTCCAGCGGTCAAGAACTGCCTCCGGGCGAGATCGGGGAGATCGTCTGCTCGGGTCCCCAGACCTTCCAGGGATATTGGAATCGACCGAAAGAGGCCGAAGCGTCTTTAAACAACGGGTGGTTCCATACTGGGGATCTCGGAAAGATGGACGAGGAAGGATTTCTATATGTGGTAGACCGATTGAAGGATATGATTATAAGCGGGGGGGAAAACGTTTACCCCGCGGAAGTGGAAGCAGTCATCCGTTCTCTTCCTGGTGTAGATCAAGTGGCCGTGGTCGGAGTTCCGGACCCACAATGGGGCGAAGTGCCTAAAGCTTACGTTGTTCCCAAGCCGGGAATAGATATTGACGAAAAAGAAATCATCGAACAATGCAAAAGCCAACTAGCAAAATTTCAATGTCCTCGTCTAGTAGAATTCATTCATCAACTACCTCAGAATGCGGTGGGAAAAGTATTGAAAAGCGAATTAAGAAAAAGAGAAAGAGTGGAAAGATAGAAGATCCGTACCTATGGACAGCCTTTGAGATGGATTAGCTTTTTCATTTGAATCCGTAACAAAAAGCGGGGAAAATGAAGTGCCCCCTTAAAGTGGACACGCAATAAAAAAGTGTGCGTAAATACCACTTAAAGGGGGGCTTTTCCTGGATCATCAAAACTTACTCTTAGCAAGCTTCGTTTTGTGCTCTAAAATATCGCTTTCCGACCGTAGTAAAAGACTCTTTTTGCCGTTACCTGTTGGGGATCTCTTGGGTGTAAAGGTCCTTAAGCTGTTCCCTTAAGCGATGCTTCCGGATTTTCCCAGTGCCCGTCCGGGGGAATTCTGTCACAACTTCGATCCGTTTGGGCACTTTAAACCCGGCCAAGGTTTCCTTGCAAAATGCAATCAATTCCTCCTCATTAGCGGATTGATCCGGTTTGAGAATGACCACTCCGGTGACCGCTTCCCCCCACCGAGGGTGGGGGAGACCCACCACGGCGGCTTCCTGGACCGCCGGGTGTTCCATCAACCGGCGCTCCACTTCGATGGAAGCCACGTTTTCACCACCTGTTTTGATCATGTCTTTCTTCCGGTCGGTAAACCAGACTACCCCTTCTTCGTCTATATAGCCCACATCGCCGCTGTGGAGCCAGCCGTGTTTAAAAGTCTCCTCCGTCGGCCCGGGCAGGTTTAGATACCCTTCCATCGCTTGGGGACTGCGGTATACGATCTCCCCGGTCTCCCCCCTGGGCAACAGGTTGCCCTCATCGTCCATGATTCCGATCTGTACGCTAGGTGTGGCTGCCCCCCAAGATGCCGCTTTTACCCACTGGTGATGCGGACGCTGGAAGGTGGTGGGGGGAGTCAGCTCCGTCTGCCCTGATCCCAGAAGGATGTTGGCGTTGGGAAACAGATCCTGAATCTCTTTGATTCGCGTCCGTGGCATGGGGGCCATGGCGTAGATGGCCAGGCGCATGGAGGAGAAATCCCTTTTTTGTGCCGTCGACTCTGCTTGAAGAGCCGCGTACATCATCGGCAGAAGCGCCGTCATGGTTACCCGCTCCCGCTCCAGTGCGACCGATACCTGTTTAGCGTCAAAAGATTTTTGCAATATCGTCGTCGCGCCGACAAGCAGGGCCGGCAGGGTGATTGCGTTGAGTTGGGCGCAGTGAAACAGAGGTAGGACCGCCAGGACGGTATCCTTTTCGTCTAGTTTAAGGGTCAGGGCTGAAGAGAGGGAGGTGATGGTGACGGCAACGTGGCTGGTTAGTACCCCTTTGGGGTGGGAGGTGGTACCGCTGGTGTAGAGGAGTTGGACGATGTCCCGATCCTCCACCACCTGTTCCACCTCGGCAGGATCCCCTTCCTTCAGCAGGCGGTTGAAAATATTCCCTCCGTCGGACATCGGCTGTTCCGCCCCGTACCAGATGATGTGCTCGATATCCTCCAGTTCCTTCAGCACCGGGGTGATCATCTGGGCAAACATGGCATCGACGATCAAGGCTTTCGCTTGGGCGTCCTTCAAGCAGTAAGTGATCTCCGGCCCCTTCAGCCCCAGGTTTATTGGAACCGCTACGAAACCGGCTTTGGCGCAGGCAAAATAAGAGACCAAAAATTCCCATGAATTGAGAGACATGATTCCCACGCGGTCCTGGTGCGCAAGGCCCAGGTTTAAAAGAGCATCGCCCAGGCGGTTGGCCCGTTCGTTCAACTCTTTGAAGGTCAGTGAGACATCTCCGTCTTTGACCGCGACTCGCTCCGGAAAGCGCCAAGCTGCCCTGGTCAGGATATCCCCCACACACGCTCGGTGGATGAGGTTATACTCCAATTTGCTCACCGGCATTTTTATCCCTCCGATATATAAAATGGAAATATATTTATTTAAAAATCAATTTTTAGTATTCTGAGTGGTCCTTGTCCCACTGTTATTGAGTTAGATACAATGGTTTGGCGGGTCTCGGTAGCAAAACCCCACAATTGGATGTCTAAGCAGGACTAACCTACTGCCGCCTTGTGGGTACACCCGGTGATACCGTGGGACTACATGGGATGTGATGGCCTCCTAAACTTAAATGTTTGTCCAAAACGGAAACGGACTGCAGACGCTAAGGATCAAAGAATCCAACGCCTTCAGGCGTGTGGAGCGTCAACTCTCCAGTACCTTGATTTCTTCTTCTCTCAACATCCTTTTTAGCACCTTGCCCGTGGCGTTTCGCGGTAATTCGTCGACAAAGCGGAGCCGCTTCGGGATCTTGTACTTGGCCAGCTTCCCTTGGCAGAAGTCTTGGATTTCCTTGAGGTCTATCGGCTGTGCTCCCTCCTTGAGGGCCACCACCGCCATGGGAATTTCTCCCCACTTTTCGTCGGGAATGCCGATTACGGCCACTTCTCGGATGTTGGGATGCTGGTAGAGAACCTGCTCTACCTCGGTTGGGTAGATGTTTTCTCCGCCGGAGATCAGCATGTCCTTTTTACGGTCAACCAGGTAGTAAAATCCTTCCTCATCCTGTCGGGCCAAATCCCCCGTATGGAACCAGCCGCCCCGGAATGCTTCCTCCGTTGCCGTGATGTTGTTCCAGTACCCTTTACAGATGTTGGGGCCCCGCAGCACCAGCTCACCGATCTCCCCGGGGGGAACATCCCGATCCCAATCGTCGACGATGCGGGCTTCCACGTGTATGCAGGGCCGGCCTACCGACCCGTTTTTTCTTGTTGCATCCGCGTTTCCCAAAATCATGGCAGAGGGTGCGGTTTCCGTCATCCCGTATCCTTCCAGAAAACAAAAGCCTCGATCCTGATAAAAGCGGATCACCGGCAAGGGGCAGGGAGCTCCTCCGGAAATCAGGGTGCGTAGCGAAGAGAGGCGGGTGGGATCAAAAAAAGATGACTGCATTAAGGCTGCCCACATCGCCGGCACGAGGAAAAGGAGCGTGATCTTTTCCTGATCAATTGTTCTGATCACCTCTTCGGGGTCAAACCGGGGAAGGAGGACGACGGTGGCCCCTTTGTATAGGGCGGGTGTCGTCAGGATGTTCAGTCCCCCGATATGAAAGAGGGGAGCGACGGTCAGAATGATATCATTCGACTCGACGTTGATCTCGCTTAAAAAGACGTTGATCGCGTTCCAGACGGTATTGCCATGACTCAACATCGCCCCCTTGGGCTTACCTGTCGTCCCCGAGGTAAACATCATCAGGTGGATATCCTCCAGGCCGACATGGACGCCCGGTTCGGAATCATCGGCCCCTTTTATCAGTTCCTCATACTCCAGGTCCGACTCCATCCCCGAAAGGGCAGGGTCCATCGTCACATAAATACCGTGGAGTACTTCCGTCTCCCAGCGGATCGGCTGGAGAAGATGGGTGAAATGGGTATGGTAGAAGGCGACGTGAACACCGGCATCCTGCAAAATGGTTTTCACTTCTTGGGGGCTTAGCCGGAAGTTGACGGGGACGAAGATGGCACCGATTTTGGCACAGGCGAACAGGACCTCGATAAAATGAGGAGTGTTTAAGAGGATCCCCGCCACCCTGTCCCCTTTGCGCACGCCCTTTTGCAACAGGGCGTGGGCCAACCGATTGACGCGACGGTTCAATTGGCTGTAAGTATATGACCCGCCGGGAAAGATGAGAGCGGTTTTTTCTCCGGAAATCTCCGCGCGCCTGGTCAGCCACGAACCGATCCCGCCTACATTCATCTAAACCGCCTCCTTAAAGCGCTTACATAAATCTTTTTATACAATCGCCGAAGGAAAGCCTTATGGCTTCCTCCGGCGTTGAAGCCTTTTTCTCTGACGGGGATCACACAGGGAAAACACCGTGTTTTTTCCAGGGGCGTTCCACTGTCTTGCCCCGGGTTCGCTCAAGTGCTTGCACCAAGACCCTCCGGGTTTCCGCCGGGGCGATGACGTCGTCGATGAGGGCGGCGCCGGCTGCCAACTCCGGGCTGATGCGCTTCTTATACTCTTCGATCAGCTCCTTGCGGCGGGCCATAGGGTCTTCCGCCTGAGCGATCTCTTTGCGGAAGATGATATTTACGGCGCCCTCCGCCCCCATCAGGCTGATTTGGGCGTTGGGCCACGCGACGATTAGATCCGGCTCAAAGGCCCGGCCGTTCATCACGTAATATCCTGCGCCAAAGGCTTTCCGTACTACCACGGTGAGCTTGGGCACCGTAGCGTTAGCAGTGGCATGGAGGAACTTGGCTCCGTGTCGGATGATGCCCTGCTTTTCCACGGCGGAGCCGATCATAAAGGCGGGGGTGTCCACCAGGTAGACCAGAGGGATGTTAAAAGCGTCGCACAAGTTGATAAACCGGGCCGCCTTGTCCGAAGCGTTGACGTCGATGGCTCCACCCAACCACATGGGCTGGTTGGCCACGATGCCTACGGAGTATCCGCCGATGCGGGCGAAGGCGGTGATCATATTGCGGGCCCACTTGGGCTTCATCTCGAAAAACTTGCCGTGATCGACGATCTCTCGGATAACGTTTCGCATATCGAAGGCACGGTTGGCCTCCACTGGCACCAGTTCGTTCATCTTTTCGCAGAGCCGGTCTGCCGGGTCATCGGTCTCGACGATCGGCGGCAGTTCCCGGTTGTTTTGCGGAAAGTAGCTCAGGTACTCCCGGATCGCCTCTATGCAGGCTGCATCATCCTCCACCTCCAGGTCACCGACACCGGAGACTTCACAGTGGATTTTGCTGCCCCCCAACTCCTCTTCTGTCACGTCTTCGCCGATGGCTGCCTTCACCAGGGGAGGGCCTCCCAAGGCCATAAAGCTGGTGCCCTTGACCATGGGGACAAAGTCGGCCAAGGCGGGGATGTAGGCTGTCCCGGCGGCTCCCGGGCCCATTACGGCACACACCTGGGGGATCACCCCGGACATGATTACCTCTTCGAAAAAGATGTCCCCGGTCTCGGCGAACCAGGAACCGGCGGCTTCCTGGATACGGGCCCCCGCGGAGTCGATGAGCCAGATGATAGGGATGCGGTTTCTAAGGGCCCACTCCCGCATACGAGACACTTTTTTCTCCCCAACAGTTCCCATGGACCCGGCCATGACAGTAAAATCATAGGCGGCCACGCAACATAAGCGCCCGTTGATCTTCCCGTAGCCTGTAATCACCCCGTCGGCGGGGGTTTTTTTGCCAGCCATGTCCCCAGTTTTCATCTGATGATGGGCTAACACCCCCATTTCCACAAAGGTGCCCGGGTCCATCAACAGATCGATCCGCTCCCGTGCCGTCAGTTTCCCCAGTTTGTGTTGCTTTTCGATGGCAGCAGCCCCGCCCATCTCTTCGCGAATCCTCCGCTTTTTTTCCTGCAGGGCTTGGATCAGGTTGTGAATGGTGGGTTGCTCTTTGGTCTTCATTTGTCTCCCCCTTCGTGTAGACCAAGTTGTTTCACCAGGATTTCGTTCATGATTTGGGTTGTTCCACCGCCGATGGACGCAAGGCGTCCGTCCCGCCAGTAGCGCTGCACGGGAAATTCCATCATGTAACCATTGCCGCCGTGAATCTGTAAGGCGGCGTCGGTCACCCGGCGGACCATCTCACCCGCGTAGGCCTTAGCCATGGTCGTCTCCTTGAGCGCGTCCTTACCTTGGTCGTAGAGGTAAAGAGCCCAGTAGGTAAGGTTTTTTGCCTTTTCGATGTCTACGGCCATGTCCACTATCCTATGCTGCAGCACCTGAAACTCTCTGATGGGGCGGCCGAACTGGGTCCGCTCCGCGCTGTAGAGAATGGCATCTTCCAGGGCTTTTTCCGCCAATCCGATGCTCTGTAGGGCCATGCAAATTCGCTCCCACTGGAAGTTTTGCATGATGTAATAGAAGCCCCGGTTTTCCTCGCCGATCCTGTTGTTCGCCGGCACCCGAACATCCTCTAATATTAGCTCCGCAGTATCGGAGGAGCGCCATCCCAGCTTGTTCAGCTTTTTGCCCACGGTAAATCCAGGCTGATCTCTCTCCACGATAAACAGGCTGATCCCCTTGTGTCCGGCCGCCGGGTCGGTTTTGGCGGCGACAACCACCCAGTCAGCATTGACGCCGTTGGTGATAAACATCTTGCTGCCGGTGAGGATGTAATGATCCCCCTCTCGGCGGGCCCTTGTCCGGATCGAGGCGACGTCGGATCCGGCACCGGGCTCTGTGATTCCCAGGGCGGCGATGGTTTCCCCACGGATCCCCGGTGCGAGATACTTTTCCTTCTGCTCATGGCTGCCGAAGCGCCATACCGGGGTCATGGCGATGTTGGTGTGGGCCCCTAGGGCGGCGGCCACGCCCCCAGAGCCGCACTTGGTCAATTCCTCCGAAAAAACGGCGTCTGTAATGTATCCAGCGTCGCTGCCTCCATACTCCTCGGGAAATTTAATTCCTAGAAAGCCCAGCTCCCCGGCTCTTAAAAAGAGAGAACGAGGTACTTCCCCGGCTTTTTCCCACACCTCTACATAAGGGATGATCTCCTTTTCAACGAATTTTCGAACGCTTCGGCGAAACATATCGTGTTCTTTGTTGAAAATCCAGTGTCCCAATGCCCATCCTCCTTAACCCTTTAATCCCATCCGGTCGGCGATGATCTCCTTCATGATCTCATCCGTCCCACCTCCGATGCGATACAGTCGGGTGTCCCGCCAGATCCGGGCGATGGGGTATTCTTCCATGTAGCCGTACCCTCCGAAGATCTGCAAGGCCCGGTCCGCCACCCAGTGAGCCATCTTCGATATGGCTAATTTGGTCATGGCGATTTCTTTGCTGGAGATCTTCCCCTTGGCAAACCGATAGGCATTGGCATAAGTCATCTGCCGGCAGGCCTCGATCTCCGTGGCCATCTCCGCCAACAGGTGGGAGATCACTTGGAATTGGCCGATAGGACGATTAAACTGCTTTCGCTCTTTGGCATACTGGACCGCCAGTTCATAGACGTACTGAGCTAGCCCCAGCCCCAAGGCGGAGCCGATCATTCGCTCTCCCTGCAACTCCCACATGATGTGATAAAACCCTTTTCCTTCTTGGCCCAACAAATGGTCCGCAGGCACCCGAACATCGTCGAAGATGATCTCCGCCGTATCCGAAGAGCGATTTCCCACCTTGTCCAGCTTGCGGCTGACGGAGACGCCGGGACGATCCAGTTCCACCAAAAAGAGGCTGATTCCCTTGTACCCTGAGACGTTGGATGTACGGGCCACCAGGGTGATGAAGTCGGCCCGGGGTCCGTTGGTGATGAACGTCTTGTTGCCCCGGATCACCCATTCGTCGCCATCGCGGACGGCTCGGGTTTCAATGCTAGCCACATCGGAGCCGTGGTTGGGTTCGGTGATCCCGAGGCAGGCCAATTTCTCCCCGCGGATGGCTGGGGTAAAAAACTGTTCGATCTGTTCCTTAGTGCCGAATTCCAAGATCGGCGGCGTGGCCATATCCGTCTGTACGGCGATGCTCAAGGGAAATCCGCCTGCGCCGCAGCGGGCCAATTCCTCAAATAAGATGATGGAGGAAAAATAGTCCCCACCTTGACCCCCGACTTCCATGGGATACCGCAGTCCGAGAAAGCCCAAGTCTCCCATCCGCTTCAGGATTTCCCGTGGATATTCGCCCTTTTCCTCCCACTCGTTCACATAAGGGGTCACCTCTTTTTGAACGAAGCGGCGTACTGTACGGCGAAGCTCGTCGTGTTCCTCAGTAAAGTAGGGAAGGGTCGGCATGGTCTTTCCACCTTTCCCGCAAGATTTCATCATCTACTTCAACCTTCATGCGCTGCAGGTTGCTCCCGAAGCATTTTCCTAGGTTGTCGGTACGAAGGGAGGAGGAACCGCCACCGCCCAAGGCTTCCCGCATGACGAAATTGAGTGCCAAGAGGTTGGGCACCTCGTAGCGGACCACCTCTCCGTGGACGAGGCCCTTGAAGTGCTCCTTCACACGCTCCGCCGTGACCTCCTTCAGAAATACACGATAGATAGCCTCATCGGGGGCAAAAAGGGCCACGTTGACGGAATTACCCTTGTCCCCGGCCCTCACCTGAGACAGTTCCTTAAGCTGCACCCGTGCCATCGACACCCACCACCTCCACATGGATCTCCACACTGTTTTCGATCAGCTCTCGGGGGATCAGGGTGGACCACATCCCCACCAGCTGACGGGTTTCCATCCCGGTTAACCCGCCCAACCCTGGGGGACCGTTTAAAGCCAGAGGAGGAAAGAGGCGGCGGAATTTGGCAGCGTCCGCTTTGGTTTTGGCACGTACAGCCATGCGTAAGTAAACCTCGTTCAGCTCCTCTTCATCCCCTTGGACCGTCGAACCGTGGAGGGAGTTGTAACCGACAAAGGAGGTGTGGATCTCCTCATACTCCCAGCCCCGGCGAGCCATTATGTTACGGATGATCCGCTCGGCCGCCCGGGCCTTCTTCATCGCATCCGGCCAGGCGTAGCCAATCATCACCTGCCCCATGTAACCGTCTTCGTACCCCATGACCGCTTTCAGCGCATCCGGCCGGGGTTTTCCCGTGGCTCCTTTGACCAACACTCGGTTCAACCCCACATCCTTCAGGGTAGCTGTGGTGAAGTCGACGACCACGTCTGGGGTGACGTAAGCCGCAGGATTGTGGATCTCGTAGAGCATCTGCTCCTTGACGGTGTCCACACAGACCAGACCCCCGGTACCCTCCGTTTTCGTCAAAACAAAGGTACCATCGGAATCTACTTCCGCCACCGGGAAGCCAATCCGATCCAGATCGTCGATTTCCCACCAGTTGCCGCTGAAGTTGCCCCCGGTGGACTGGCCGGAACACTCCATCAAATGGCCCATCAGGATCCCCTGGGCCAATCGGTCCCAATCCTCTTCCCCCCAATCGAACTCATAGATCAAAGGGGCTAGAAACTGAGCAGTGTCCGTGGTCCGCCCTGTTATCACCACGTCGGCACCCCGCCGGAGGGCTTCCACGATGGGCCAGGATCCGAGATAAGCGTTGGCGAACATCAGAGGAGCCTTCAGAGAGTCAAAGCTCCTTCCCGTCTCCAAATCCTGCAGGGAGACTCCTTTTCCCCTCAGTTCCGCAAGGCGGGGGAGAATGTCGTCCCCGGTGACCACCGCCACTTTCAGATCTTCAAGCTCCAGCTCCCGGGCGACCTTGATCACTTCCCGCCAAGCGCCCAACGGGTTGATTCCGCCGCCATTGGTCAAGATTTTAAACCCCTTTTCCCTGGCGAGGGGAAGGAGTGTTCTCATCGCCGAAGGTACGTCCTTGGTATATCCCGCATCGGGGTCCCTCGTTCGGTCCTTAGCCAGGATGGCCAAGGTCAGCTCCGCCAGGCAATCGAAGCAGAGGTATTGGATCTCTCCCCGTTTCGCTGTTTCGACGGCCGGCTCCAAGGTGTCGCCGTAAAAGCCCTGCGCCGCTCCTATCCGCACTTTTTTCATTCGTTCACCGTCCCTTCCACACCGGTTGCCGTTTTTCCAGAAAGGCAGTCGCCCCTTCCCGAAGGTCTTCGCTCATAAAGGAGACCATGCGTAAATTGCCCAAGTAGTTGAAGGACTCTTTCAGGCCCATCTGCTTCGTGGAGAAAAAGGCGTCAAGGCCCAGCCTCAGCGATAAGGGGCTGTAGGAGGCGATTTGTTCCGCCACTTTCCGTGTCTCCTCCCTTAAGCGGTCGTGGGGCACCACCCGCTGTACCAGGCCCAACTCCCTGGCTCGCTCTGCGGAGAAGACCTCCGCCGTAAGCATCATCTCCAAGGCATTCTTTTCCCCCACAGCCCTCCGGATCCAGGGCAGAATGACAAATGGGACGAGGCCCAGCTTCAACTCTGTGGTGCCGAATTGGGCCTGATCCGAGGCGATGGCCATGTGACACATGGCAACCAGTCCGCATCCGCCCCCGAGGGCCGGGCCGTTCACCGAGGCGATCAACGGCGTCCGCACCACTGCCCCTAGCTCAAACAGTTGGTTGGACCACAAGGCTTCGTCGTACAGCTGTGGGGCGGGCTTGGAGAGGTTTTTCTTAAACTCCTTGATATCCCCCCCGGCGCAAAAGGCGGAGCCCCGTCCCGTCAGCACAATCACCCGCACTTCCTGATCTACGTCAAGGGCCCGGATCGCGTGGATCAACTCCTCCACCATGCGGTTGGTCAAGGGGTTGCGGTATTCGGGGAGATTGAGCTCTACGGTGGCGATATATCCGTCAACGACGACGGCAATTTCACGAAAATCCAATATGAAATCCCCCTTTCCCTCAATCGATTTCCAGATGAAGAGGGTATCGCCCTCCTGGACGAATTCCCCTTCCTGCTTGCTGACTTCCTTCACCCTTCCAGCGGTTTCCGCCGTCACCGGAATCTCCATTGATTCTAAAATGGCCACTTCCTGCCCCGCTTCCACACGGTCCCCCGATTGAACCAGCACCTTCCACAGGTTGCCGCTCATATGTGACTGAATCTTCGATCTTTATCCTCCTTAAACATTTCTTTCAGCCGCCGTTTGTCCACCTTACCGCTCCCTGTGCGGGGCAACGCTTTCAGCAACTCGATGCGTTTGGGGCATTTGTAGCCGGGCAGGCGGTCGTGGCAAAAGCGTTGAATCTCCTCTACCGTCACCCCTACTCCTCCAGGGACGATCACGGCTGTCACCTGTTGGACCCAACGGGGGTGGGGGGTTCCGATTACTGCCACCTCCAAGACCTTTGGATGTTGAGAGAGGACGTTTTCCACCTCCTTGGGGTAGACGTTTTCACCTCCGGAGATGATCATGTCATCCAACCGGTCCACATAGCGAAAATATCGGTTTTTGTCCCATTGGACCAAATCCCCCGTCTTCAGCCAGCCGTCTTTCAATCGTTTTTCGTTCAAATCCTCCCGCTTCCAATAGCCGGGGGTGACGGTATCCCCTTTGACGTACAGGAAGCCGGTTTCATCCATCCCCGGCAAAATGACGTGTTCTTCCCCGGGAGTGATCACCTTAGCCTGTATCACCTGTTCCATGGCCCTACCCATGAAACCCGGGAGGGTCTTCTCCCCCGTACAGTAGGTGATGGAAAGCCCCGTCGTCTCCGTCTGGCCGTAGAGCTCGATCAAAGGCGTCCCCAATTCCCGCTCTAAAAAGGATATTATTTCCATAGGAGTCGCCGATCCACCGAAAACGATAAACCGGTAAGAGGAAAGTGGCTCTTTTTCTTCGGGATGAGCCTTTAAATAGTTAGCGACATCCACCAGCATCGTAGTCACCAAACCACTCCAGGTCACCTTTTCGTTCCGGCTGGCCACAAGCCACGCTTTGGCATCCCACTTGGGAAGAAAACTGATGGTGCCGCCAGTAAACAGGGTCGGAAGGGTGGAACATTGCAACCCCCCGACGTGGAACATGGGGATCGGGAGCAAGAGGTGATCCTTATGGGTGAGATCCCAGGCGTCGATGACCATCTCCACCGAAGAGCTGTTATTGCGGTGGGTCTGCCGTACTCCTTTTGGCAACCCCGTGGTGCCGCTGGTGTACATCAACATCGCGTCCTCATCGTCCCGCTTGGGGCAGATCGGGATCTCTTCCGCCGACTGGCGGTAAATATGAGTCAGGTCTTTTTCCAACAGGAGCAGGCGGAGGGCATCTGTCAGCCCCTTCAGCCGTGTAATATCCCCTTCCGTTGTGACCAGCCATTTAATTTCCGCATCCTCCAGCACAAAGCGCAGTGACTTCCCATGAAAACGGTAATTCAGGGGAACCGCCACACCGCCAAGGATCCAGGTTGCGTACAGCAAAATTAGATAATCCGGGCAGTTCGGTAGATAAACCCCCAGTTTATCCCCTTCGCGAAAACCCTTGGATCGCAGGTAGGCGGCGACGGCGTTTGCCCTCTCCTCCAGCCCTGCGTAGGTGATCTGCTCATTTTCCATACGCAGGGCGGTTTGATTAGAAAACGCTTTCACCGCCCGACGGATTCCGGCGGCCACATTCATTGAACTCCCTCCCTAAAGACACTTTCGCCCTATGTTATACGCATAAACCATGCCAATACTTCAAGGGGAAAAGTGGGGCCTCATTTGTACAAACAATCAGACAAATGTGTTATAATTTACACAGTTGTATGATTATAATGAATATTCTGGGGGGTGAATCAGGTGAAAATCGCAGACGATTACATGCAGCAACCGATCGTATTGCGCTCTTACCACAAGGTTTCCGATGTGCTGAAAGCCTTTTTAAAGCACCGTTTGGACATTGCCTGTGTGTTGGACGAGAGGGACAAGCTGGTCGGCATCGTCAGCAAATACGCCTTATACCGTGCCCTTTTAAAAGGAGCTGACCTAAACTCCTCTATCACACCCCTCATCCGCAAAGAAGTGGTTACTTTGGACGCCAAGGCTACCATCCATAAAGCCAAGGATGTCCTCCTTTCTAACGACGTGGGTCACGGTGTCGTGGTGGACGAAGGGGGACGGGTGCAGGGGACCATGGGCAAATCAGACATCATCCGCGGGTTTCTGCATCACAGTGAGCTGCTTGTGAACCAGCTGACCAGTCTGATAGAACACCTGCAGGATGGCGTAATCGCCATCGACAGCAATCTGCGTGTCGTCATCTTCAATCACGCCGCCGAAAGCATGTTTGGCATATCCCGAAAGGCGGTCATCGGGGAGACGATCCACCGTTGTTTTCCCGAATTGGGTCCGGATTTGGAAAAGACGTTGGTGGACCGCGCTTTGGCAAAACCCCGACAAAAAAAAATCGGGCAAAACACCGTCATCGCTTCCTTCATCCCCATCTCCTATTTCGAAGAAAGAGGGGGCGCGATGGCGGTGCTGCAGGATGTCACCGCCTTGGAAGCCATCGCACAAGAGCTGGAAAGCACGAAAAATTTACAGCACACACTGCAGCACGCCGTCGCCCAGTCCTATGACGGAATCATTATCACTGACACCCATGGAAGAATCGCGGTGGCCAACGATGCTTTTTTAGATCTATTTGACCTGAAAATGGAAGAAGTCAGGGGCAAGCCCTGGTCGGAAGTCGTCCCAGAGTGTTCGCTGGAGACCGCAATGCACCAGCTAAAAATCAAACGGGAGGTCAAGACGGTCCGGGGAAAGACCTGTGTATTCATCCAGGAGCCCATCATCCGCTCGGGTAAGCACCTGGGAGTCATCGCCAAGATAATATTCCACCAGCTGGAACAGTGGAGAAACGTGTTCCGCCGCATCGAGCAGCTAGAAAGCGAGCGCGATTATTACCGGGATCAATACCAGCGGATCACTCGCCATTCGGATGCCTTCAACGGTATCATCAGCTTGGACCCGGCCATGGAACGGTTGAAAAAAGAAGCCTCCCTCGCAGCCAGGAGCGCCTCCACCGTTATCATTACTGGGGAGAGCGGCACGGGGAAGGAGCTGTTTGCCGAAGCGATTCACAGGGAGTCGGGGCGACCAGGGCAATTTATCAAGGTGAATTGTGCCGCCGTCCCGGCTGAGCTGTTGGAATCGGAGTTTTTTGGCTATGCGGAGGGAGCCTTTACCGGAGCGCGCCGCGGGGGTAAGCCTGGGAAGTTTGAACTGGCGGACAAAGGCACTCTTTTTCTGGACGAGATCGGGGACATGCCTTTGTCCTTGCAGGCCAAACTGCTGCGGGTTCTGCAGGAACAAGCGTTTGAGCGTGTAGGTGATGTAAAGACGCGGAAGGTGGATGTCCGCATCATCGCTGCGACCAACAAAAACCTTGAGCAGATGGTAAGGGAAGGATCCTTTCGTGAAGATTTGTACTACCGCATCAACGTGATCCACCTCCATATCCCCCCTTTGCGGGAACGGATGGGGGATTTTCCTGTATTGTGCGAACACCTGATCAAAAAGCTGAATAAGAAGATGAACAAGCATGTGATCGGGATTACACCCCAGGCCCTCTCGCTGCTACAGGTCTATTCTTGGCCCGGCAACGTACGGCAGCTGGAAAACGTCATCGAGCGGGCTATGAACATGGAGCTGGAAGGGTGGATCGAGCCGGAGCACCTGCCCGAAGAGATCCGGCTCGCCCCGGTCCGGGATGCCGCCGTCTCCTCGGACAAAACCAAGGCTGAAGATGTTTCATCTTATCATCTGTCCAAGGAGTCCTGGGAGCGGCATTGCATCCTAGAGGCACTGAAGGAAGCGAAGGGGAGTCGTACGAAAGCCGCCCGGCTTCTGGGGGTCAGCCGTTCCACCCTATACTACAAGATGCGCAAGTTGGGCATTAAATCGGAAGTGGAGTATCGTCTCACCTAGGGCCGCTTGTACATCAAAACCTTCATGATGGAGACCGCCGCCGTCTCCCCTGTCTGCTTTTTCACCGCGGAACACAGGGTAACAACCCCGTGTTTTCCCTTGTCCGTTTTTTCCACCACTTCGTTTTCTACATAAATAGTGTCCCCGATAAAGGTGGGAGCGGTGAAACGGACCTGATCCATCCCGTAGAAGGCCGCGATATACCCCGGCTCCATCTTATTCAGCCCTGTAGCTGCGGAGAGGACCAGCATGCCGTGGGCGATCCGACGGCGAAAAGGGGACTTTTCCGCCCACTCCGCATCCGTGTGTAAAGGATACCAATCCCCGGAGAATGAGGCGAAATTGACAATATCCGCTTCTGTGATCGTCCGTCCCCGGGTAGACCGCCACTTCTCCCCGATCTCGTAATCCTCAAAGTACTTGTCAAACATTTCATCCATCCCCTTTCGTTCTTCAATTGCACCGGGGAATGAATGCAAGATATGTGCCAGCCAGAGGAAGCAGGAGCCTTAGGGAGGACAACTTCAGGAAAACGAATCTTTTGGTTTAAACTATGGTGTACGTTTATTCCCGTTTTCTGCAGCTCCCGATACAGAACCGATTTGCTAAACTCCAGTTTAACGCAAATCTCCTTTACCGTCTTTTCCTTCTTGGGTTGAATGCAAAAAGGGTAATGATCGCTTAGGGAACCGTAAGGTTCTTGTTACCAATGTTTACCATGCCCATTGTAAATATATTGACCACAAGTCCCAGTTCATCACTGTCACGCAATTTTCTCCACCTCAGCCTGAAGATCCTCTCGCGTTGCCTGGATATAAATCATTGTGGTGTCCAAACTGTCATGACCCATGATTTGTGCCAGCCGATGTAGCGGCGTTTTTTCAGGCATCACGTACCCAAACCGGTGCCGAAGATCGTGAGCACTGAATCCCTCCAATCCGGCCAGACGCATGTATTTTTTGATCAAATGCCGCAGGGCTCGTTCCGTCAAGCGCTTCCCAGTCTTTTCTGACAAAAACATGTACTCGACGTCGGCCGGCAAAGTGTCCAAGTATACGGTCAATGATTCCCGGACTGTAGCGTTAAGCGGCACCTCCCGCTGTTTGTTTCGCTTCCCTGAGCGTACCACAAGTGTCCCGCTCCGTTTCCCTATTGTCACATCCTCAGGTTTAAGTTGCAAACCTCCATTGTGCGTAGTCCCGTATGTAACATAAGCAAAATAATCGTCCGACCCCGCAGTGATCCGTGTTGTTGAACGGCAGCCACCAGGTCTGCTTCTTCCTTATCCGTCATCTGCTGAGGGCTCGTCTTCTCCTCGGGTACCAGCTTCACTGCATCCGCCACATCGATCTTCACCACGCCGGTCTGCTGAGCCCAATCAAAAAATCGCTTCACTGTGTTCAATCGCCGGTTTATCGTCGCCAGCTTTAGGTTTTGGTTCAGATGCATGTACTCCCGATACCGGATCAATGTTTTTGTGGCGATCCCCGCGGGATGAAACAGTGTTTCCTCTTCCCTGTGGCTGTTCCATGTCGCCTCAAACCAATCAGCGATGTGTCGGAGATCGGAAGCGTACTCCTTGAGCGTCTTGGGACTCAAATCCTCTTTGGCTTCCAGATCGGAAACAAAACGATCAATCCACCCTTGAGCTTGTTCTGAGACTTCGAGCTTTTTAAAAGGGCGGGCAAAACCGATCTGAGCCGCGCCGGGACCACCGTGCAGAAATAACAAAACCGGATGGCTTTTGTTTGTACCGCGGATCATCACCCATTGATCCACTTTACCAATTTTCACCTTGTCTAGAACATAAATTCCTTCAGCAGATTTTTTTGCGGGCGTTCTTCTCCTCAGCATCGTTTTGTTACCCCTCAATCTCATTTATCTATGTGCTCTGCTACTTTGGAGTATCCTATGAGTCCAGTCGCATTGGCTTGCATACTCTTTTTTTCATCTTCCTCGTCTTTTGCTCTTTTCCTCTTCGACACGTCTTCCGTTCAATCAGGGGAATTTACCAATACCCCCTGCCCGTAAAGTTGCCGTTGTGACCTGCATGGATGCAAGGCTGGATCCATTGGCGTTTTTGAATGCACAGCTTGGTGACATTCAACCACTCTTTTTCCAGAGTTTCCGAATCGTTGCCGTACCCTTTGTTCTGATCAATAGGGGTTTAGTCCGAGATACGTGTAAAATATAAGGTTTCGTTAGTGAACAATAACAAATCTCACCAGATCCCTTGGAATAATGGCTTTTTAATTTAACATAATTTTTAAAAATGATAAATAAATAAAATTATTTATGCAAGACGGACATCTGTTGTTTACCGGAAGGGAGTTAGCCAAGTTACTTACCATCCTTTAGAAAGGGGGCTTTTATGAAAGATCGTTATATAAAGCTCGAAGAGTATATAGAGAAATTGGGCAAGATCATTGAAATTACTCGTATAGAGTTGGAGGAAATTCGTCATGAGATAGAACGGAACAAAATGAACAAAAAAATTGACGAAGCTAGGGCCGAGTCAAAAGCCGATGGGGATCTCTGATAGCTAGGAGGCGCAGGAGGATGTGTAAGGGGTACGGCAACAAAAACAAAAAGAGGACAGAAAAACCCCAGCAATACACTGGGCAAGTAAAATCCACAATGTGGGTCCAATCCCATTTACCAATGTATCAAAAGGCCATTGTGTTGGAATAATAATGACGAATTGTTTGCGTAAAGATAAAATAAAATAAAAGCAGGTCGAGAGATCGGGCCAACCTCTCGACCATCAAGCAAGTGTACGCACGATAGCCGCATATGCGGATCAGTCGCTGGATAGTCTCCATAGAAAAAAGCCCTAACTACCCAAGGCAGGCGCCAACCTTAACGCTTGGGAGCGCGGGGCTTTTTTCGTTTGTTGGGGGGAATGAGTAGTTGTCGTATCTCTAGGAGAGTTTTGACCGCGGTCATTAAACTGACCACGATCCCTACCAGCAAAAAGTTTGTGTTGACTATGTTCAGCGCCGCTCACCTCCTTTCGGGGGCCACGATTCCCCACACGGCACCCGCCTGCGTACAACAAAATTTTAACACAGTTCTTTTTTAATTAGGATAAAAAAGATCGAATCTTCACTAGATGAAAGCTGCGATTCAGAATGTTCAATGGGCGCACGAACCGTACAGAGGATGTTTTCGGAGTAATACCAGCGGAAGCTAAAGTAGATTACATTCTAGGGTGGCTGTTTTCGTAATTACATAAAAAACCTCCACGATTTTGTGGAGGTGAGTTGTGGGAAGCTAGTTACTCAATATTATGATTAAACCCCGATCAAGGGGAATATTCATCTCCTGCCTTAAACTCGCTCTATGAGGGTCTTTTATTTTCCCGCAAAACAAAAGCACCCCGGGAGGAAGGCGGAAAGTCCGGATCGTCACCCCGCCTCGATGAGAGAGGTGAATGTAGATCCTGTTGATTCTACAGCAAGTACAATAAAACAAAGCCGGAAGGGATGCCTTCCGGCTTTTTAGAAGCGCCTTGATTCATCAGGTTAAATAACCAAAAATGGAATATATTAATCGGGTTTGGATATCGACCTCATGCCTTCCCCATTTGCTACGTGCTGACTCAAATACATATCGACTCCAGAAACACTCGCATGTTCCTCTCAATCCGTCCAAAGTGCCGCCGCGCCCAATACGCCGGCATCCTCTCCCAATGCGGCTGACTCCACTTCACACGTTCCTCGAAACGGCGCCATCAGATAACTGTCCAACTGTTCTTGCAACAAGGGGAACAGCACATCGACGGCACGACTGACACCGCCGCCCACTACGATTTTCCCTGGATTGAAAATATGAATCACGTTGGATAACCCGATCGCCAAGTAACGTGCTGTTTGACGAACAATAATCTCGGCATGGGCATCTCCCATTCGATACGCTTCAAACACATGTTCCGCGCGGACCACCTCACCATCTTCCGCAGTCAGTGAATGAATCAACGACGACGGATCCGTCGTTTGACCGAATTTCGCAATGGCCGTACCCGACACCAGCGACTCCAGACACCCTTGTCTGCCGCACCCGCAAGGCGGACCTTCCGGATCGACAATCGTATGGCCAATCTCTCCGGCAAACGTATTTTCGCCGCGATACAACTGGCCGTCCAATACCAAACCGCTGCCCACACCCGTGCTCACGGTCAAGTAAATCATCGTGCCCTGCCTTTGACCAGCACCGAACCAATACTCTCCCCACGCGGCGGCATTGGCGTCATTCTCCAGCTTGACGGGTATGCCCAAACGATCCTCCAGTGCCTGGCGCAACGGTACATTCACCCATCCGGGCAGATTGGGGGGAGAAAACACTACACCCGAACGGGAATCAAGCGGACCGGGCACAGCCACCCCGACTCCTTTCACGGAGGAGCGCACACCGTCCGTCAACTTGACAATTGTTTCGACCAGTCTGTCAATAACTGCTTGCGGTCCTTGTTCCACCCGTGTCTCCAACCGAATGCGGCGCAAAATGGAACCGTCTTTATCCACCAATGCCCCGGCGATTTTGGTGCCGCCCAAATCAATCCCCACATATAAACCTTTCATATCAATTCCACAGCCAGCTTCCGGCTCCGACACACCTCCTTATCCCGATACTTCCGATGAAGTAGTGTTGAAAATGAGATACAGCAAGATCACTAGTAAACCAAACATTTTCAAACTAAAAGTGCTGTATTACCTCCGTACCATGTCCACCATAAACGTTTTGATCTCATAAGGTTTGATGTGGAAACGAATCACAGGCTCGGTCGACTGCTCACCGATCACCCGTTCCATCAGGTCGCATTCCTGCCAGTAGCGAATGGGCAGGTCACTGTAAATCTCAACAGGACCTCTTCTGCCTGAGAACTCATGTACACGCAAGACTATTTTGTCGTGATCTTCCGCTTTTTTCACGGCATCCACCATTACATGGTCGACAGACAGACGGAAAAGTGAGAATTCTGGCTGTATGGACTCTCCCTGCACATAGGTCAACGGATTGTTCAGTGCCCATGCCTCTTGTACGGTATTTCCCTCCATCCAGTCACCACGATGTGGCAGCAAAGAATACGTGAACACATGTTTTCCCTGATCTGCCTCTACATCCGGATACACTGCCGACTTGATCAAAGAAAGTCGAATCACGTTATCCTTTATGTCGTGACCGTACTTGCAATCATTTAGCAGACTTACACCGTATCCCCGCTCTGACAAGTCCACCCACTGGTGCCCAACAGTCTCGAAGCGGGCGTAATCCCAGCTTGTATTCCAGTGAGTTGGCCGTTTTACGTTCCCAAATTGGATATCATAAGTTGCCTCGGTTGCTCGAACCGCAACAGGAAACGCCACTTTCATCAACTGTTGCCGCTCATGCCAATCGACGGTCGTGGCAAAATCGATCCTCCGGCTGTCACGATACACAATCAAGTCTTGTACGATTGATGAGTCCATGTACGTCCATTCAAACCGGACAACGGCGCGCAACGGGCCGACTTCGGTCACCTTAACCGATTTCAGATCATGAACCTCGCGCATCTTTTCCTGGTAATATAAGTCTATATCCCACGCTTCGTATTGCATCGGTTTGTCTTCAAAAACCTGAAACACGTTGCCGCGAGCTCCGTCTGCCAAAACTTCACGCTCCGCACCCCGGTCATACACTTTTACAAGTTGGCCCTGTTCGTTCCATTCAATCTCGTAATGCGGCGTAATGATTCCTGACGGGCGAACTTCAAATGGAATCTTCTCCGCCGAATCTTGATGGCCTGTCTCAAATTTGATTTCTGTAAATCCCATAGACGGTAATTCCGGAACCTTAACAACCCAGTAATCCCCTGAGCGCTGCGCCTCAAGCACTTCCCCTTTTGCATTTCGCCATTGTCCCATTTCCATTCCGGACTGGAGAGGGATGACAACCAGATCTGTACGCTTCCAAGGCGAAGAGTTGAAAACCGTAAATGTGCGTGAAGATCTTCCGGACGTGAGGGAGGCAGCAGAATTGTTCCACACCTCACGAGCAATCCTTTCCGCTTCTTGATATTCCAGTCGGCTATCTTCGTAAACCTCGCGAATAGAGGATCCGGGTATAATGTCATGGAACTGGTTCCGTAAAACAATCTTCCATCCTTCGTTGATGTCTGCCTGCCGGTAAGCTGACCACCCTGATCCCAGTACACTGCTCAATACGCTAAGCCATTCCGTCTCGCGATAAAGAAGCTCCATCTTGCGATTCATACGTTTGTTGTAAGCCTGGCTTGTATATGTTCCACGGTGGTATTCAAGATAAAGCTCACCATCCCATGTGTGGACATATTGATCCGTGTTCGCGACGAGTTCCTGCAATTCCTTAAAGAACTCATCCACTCGTCCAGTAGTTACCATCGGCAATCCTGGGATATCATGCAACCGCCGGCGCATTTCCAACATCTCACGGTTGACGCCACCACCGCCGTCCCCATATCCATAAGAGAGCAGCAATTCCTGATTAACTTCTTTGTCCTGGTATTCATCCCAAATTCCCTGAACCGTTGCTGGGGTAATTAGCCCGTTATACGTGTAATACCCCCGATCGGAGTCCGGTTCCGGGGTCGTGATGAAGTGAGCCAATACTTCTGTCCCGTCGATACCCCGCCATTTAAACGTGTCATGTGGCATTCGATTGTATTGATTCCAACTGATTTTTGTCGTCACAAAAGTATCGATTCCAGATTTCTTCAAAATCTGGGGCAAAGCCCAGCTGTATCCGAACACATCAGGAAGCCACAAGTATGTGCATTCCACTCCAAATTCCTCGCGCAGGAATCTGGTTCCCATAAGAAGCTGCCGGACCAGTGATTCACCAGAGGTTAAGTTGCAGTCTGCCTCTAACCACATCCCCCCGGCTGCTTCCCATCGTCCTTCTTTCACACGGGAGCGAATCTGCTCATAGATTTCGGGATAATCTCTCTTGATGTATTCATATAACTGAGGCTGTGTTTGAAGAAAGACATACTCAGGGAATTTTTCCATCAAACGCAAAACAGTGGAAAATGAACGGGCCACTTTTTCCCTAGTATGCTTTAACCTCCAAAGCCATGCCACGTCAATATGGGTATGGCCAATGCATCGGACTGTGACCGGGTGAATTTTTTTCATATTTTTCAATTCAGATCGCAAGAGATCCCGAGCTTCTGAAACTGAGTTGTAGAAGCGATCAGAACCGGGCCGGGACCAGTCAATTTCACGAAATGCCCGGTCGAGGGCAGTCAGTAGCGCCAGACGTTCCGGTCGGCCTTCGTCTAATAGTTTCACAGTCTCCAGTGTGGCCTTTGCGGTAAAGTACAGATCATCGACAACTTCATCAAGCCATGTCAGCTCTGCACGTTGTAACCGGTGTTCCTGTGGCGTGGGTTTCCCACCACCCTCGAGACCAGACCAGAGACGAAACGTAAGTTCAATCGTTGAACCCGCAACATCCTGTGGGAGGAAAACTTCTTGATGGTTTGAATCTACTCCCTGATACGGGACTCCGTTTACATATAACAGCGATTCAAACCCGGAGTTGTTGCCCCCTCCGGTGCACCCGAAATCAAACCTCCCGAGGATTTGACGCCCCTTCCAGTTCGCTGGAACGTCGATCTTTGCAGCAAGCCAGGCATAGAGGTCGCGTCCTGTCCACCGGTCTCCAAGCTTAATAGTGCTCCAGTTCCCTTCCTTAGGTGGACGGGCACCTACCTCCCCTTTTTCGTCTATCAAAAACCGGAAAGTTGGTATGGCAATAGCTTCTCGGTACCGGTATTCAGATAACTCCTGAATTCGATTGGCCAATTTTTCTTCAGTCCAAAACATATGACATCCATCCTCCATGGATTGTTTTATTCTCAGCCTTTTGTGGCACCGCTAAAGTTAAATCCTTCCGACATATATCGTTGTCCCAGTATATAAAGGGTTACTGCAGGGATCGTGTAAAGGAGTGAAAACGCTGCCAGTTTTCCGTACTCAACAAGTCCGTATTGGCCAAAAAACTGGTAAATGCTCACCGAAGCGGGCAGTTTCTCTGGACTCTGTATCAGTATATAAGGGACAAAAAAGTTTCCCCAGCTACTTGCAAACGTAAAAATCATCACCGTAAAAATACCAGGCAGCATCAGCGGGGCAACAACTAATCTCAACCCCTGCCAGACAGATGCTCCGTCACACCAAGCTGCTTCTTCCAGTTCTATCGGTACCGAATCCATAAAGTTTTTCATGATCCAGATCGCGTACGGAAGTGCAGACGCGGTTAAAAATAACATGGTGCCAATCAGCGAGTCCTGAAACTGCAACAAAGCAAACATTTGGTACACGGGAACCATCACCGCAGTGAGAGGAAGACTGGTTGAAAATAGGATCACGTACATGAACGGTCTTTTGTATTTCAACTGGTATCTAGACAACGGATAGGCTGCAAGCCCAGCCACGATTACGACCAAAACGGACTGACCCAACGAAAGAAACAATCCGTTCATGAAAGATCTCTGATTAGCCTCATCTGTCAAGATGGATACAAAGTTTCCAATCGTTGCTTGCGGAATTCGAATAGATAGCGTAGCGTGCGCGTCAAAAGCGGCAAAAATCACCCACAGCAACGGTACGACAAACAATATGCCAATCAGGCTAAGAATCAAATAGGGGATGACCCTACCCATGAAATAGAAATTCCAGCGTATTCTGTTCCCTCTAGTTGCCATGGCACTCCACCTTTCATATTTTTACTTTGAGCAATCGAATATAGAGAATACTTGCAATAATGCCTATAAGTAAAAGGATGAGAGAAATTGCCGTTCCGTATCCCAACTGATAGTTGACGAAAGCCTGATGGTACATAAAAATCGGCAGTGTTTCCGTTGCGATTCCAGGTCCTCCGCCCGTTAAGGCATAAATCAGTGTGAATACGCCCAATGTCTGCAACGTAATAAGCACCATGTTTGTCATGATCGAACCGCGGATCATTGGGAGGATCACCCGCCACAGGCGCTGCCAGCCTGTTGCGCCATCAATCATCGCGGCCTCCTCAATCTCTTTTGGAACATCTCCCAATGCTGCCTGGAAAACAAGCATCGAAAATGCAGTTCCATGCCAAATGTTTGCAATAATGACACAGACCATTGGAAACTGGTGCAGCCATGCCACAGGTTTTAACCCTAACCATCCTAGCACTGTATTCGCTGTACCCTGATCACCAAAGAATGCGAACCAAACGAACGCGACGACAATCTCGGGCGTGACCCAACCAGCAAGAACGAGAACGCCGATAATACGCCGAAACGAACGCGACCGTTCCCGCATCAGCAAAGCTAGAATAAACCCAAGGATTTGCTGTCCGATGATCGCTGAAAAAACAAGGAAGACAATCGTATTCGTGACACTAGTATAGAAAGTAGGATCGGAAAACATTGAGGTAAAATTTTTAAAACCGACAAACTCAATGTTACGTGAAGCTACTCCTGTCAGGGACATATTTGTGAACGCAAAAAAGAATGTCATTAGAATCGGACCAAAGAAAAACAGAAGAAGCAACACCCAAGACGGTAACAAAAAAAGAAACGACCGTAGATAGATATTTCCTGTCAATCCACTTTTTGAAATCAAGCCTCCCAACGTTCTCTTCGTATTTTTCTCGAGTGTCACATCCACGATCTATTCTCCCCCTTGTAACTGGTGGGGCATAATCGCCGCTTTCTGGAACGGCGATTATGCCTTCCGAACTAGACTGAAACACGCACCTAAGACTAGTTCACTTGCTTACTACCTTGTCAGTTCCGACGACCCTTGTAACGTTTTGGGCATATTGATCCATCGCCTGTTTAGGAGGAAGAGAACCAGTCACAACGGCTTCTACCGTAGTTTGAATCTGGGTAGAGACAGCCGGATATTGGTCAACAGCAGGCCGGAAATGAGTAAATTCCAAAAATTTTGTCGCCTGATTAAAAATGCCCTCTGCTTTATATTCGTGATCGTTTGCAACATCCTTACGGGTTGTCAAGTCACCTGATTTGAGAGAATATTCTTTCTGATATTTCTTGCTGGTTGCAAGTTTAATAAACTCCCATGCGAGCTCCTTATTTTTTGCCATTGAAGGAATCGAGAGAGCCCAACCACCCGACATTGAAGTGAATCCCGGGGCCTGACCGTTTTGGGTCGGCATTGCGGTGAATTGATAAACTTTTGTCCCCTCCGGCCAGGGGGTAGGACCATCTTTTCTCCAGGTGCTCGGTATCCAGTTACCATTCAGCACAATGCCGACTTTTTCTTTCGGCATCAGTTGCGTTACCAATATGTCACCCGCTTGGCCAGTCAACACCTGAGACAATTGAGGACCTAAACCTTTTGAGTAAATCGTCTGGATAAACTTGAGGGAATTCAGAAAACCAGGGCTCTTGACGATCCATTTCCCGCTTTTAGAATCGTAAAGCGTGTCATTAGTACCGTATAGCAACATTTCAAAGGTCTGCATACTGGTGGCTTCACCAGATGCCTTCCCCGAATTCGCCCAGAACGGGACCACACCTGGAACTTTTTTCTTGATCGTTTGGGCCGCTGTCAGGATGTCATTCCAGTTTTTCGGCTGCCAAGGAACAGGCAAACCGGCTTTTTTGAAAATGTTTACGTTATAAAAAAGCCCTCGTGTATCTGTGCTATAGGGGACACCGTAAATCTTTCCATCGTTGGCTGTAACGCCATTCTTCACTCCATCAAAAAAGTTTTCCCAATCGGACCATCCTTTTACCTTGTCATCCAGTGGTTCTAAATATCCAGCTTTTGCATCTGAGTTCACCATAAAGGTGTCCTCTGTTACCACATCAGGCGCTGTATCCTCTGACTTCATCATCAGGGCGATCTTAGCAAACCAATCGGCCTCCGATGCCTGAACCGGTACTAATTGCACTTTAGCGCCGGGATGCTGTTGTTCAAATTCTGCCTTGACGACATTTAACCACTCTGTCAGTGCCTTGCCATTGGCACCAAAATCCCGATAAGCCACTTTAACCATGTTACCGTTTTGAGCTTCCTGACTACTACAAGCAGTTGAAACTATCAGCAGCAAAATTGCCGCAAGAGCCAAAAGGCTTTTCTTGGAAATAGACATTTGCAATCCTCCTCAGCTTAGTGATCATCGCCCGATTTGGTCGCTATTTATGTTTAACAGAACTAGTTTTCCAGGAGTCTATTCGACGAAACCATCAAAGGATTATACAAAATACCCGTTCATCGGACAGACTCCTCGACTAGTTCTGTAGAATCCCCTTTTCCATTGCACCGTATATTTCTGAAATCTCCCTTTGTGAAAGCACATGCTCTTGATGAAAGCCCTTTCATAACACCCTATAAGGATGTGATATCATGAAACATCTTCTCAAATGCAAAAACAGCGGCACCGATTGCTCCCGACAATTCGCCTAACTTTGCGCGTTCAATCTTAATCCGGTGAGAAAAATCAGGCAAAATTCTCCGTTTAGCTGTTTGTCTCGCATGCTCAAAATAGACATCACATCTCGTGGCGATATCCCCTCCAAGAATCACCATTTCGGGATTGAATATATTGCACAGATTTGCTATCGCAACCCCCAGATAGCTTCCCGCCTGTGCAAGATGCTCATTGACCGTATTGTCTCCTTGTGCGGATAATTCAAGAATTTTGTCAAAAGGAACAGGATAACCGAATTCTTGTGCAATTTTTTTTTCGATCACCGCTCTCGATGCCATCGCTTCCAAACAACCCCAAGTTCCGCAATTACATTCCGTACCGTTGACGTCGATCGATATGTGGCCAATTTCACCGGCCCCATTCAAAAAACCCCGGTACACTTCACCGTTAATGATAATGCCTCCGCCGATCCCTACATCGATGATTATGTAGATCAGATGTTGTATCCCGGCTCCTGTGCCAAATCGACTTTCGCCAAGAGCAGCTGCGTTCGCATCTTTCTCCAGATGACAGGCTACTTGGAATTCATGCTGTAACATATCGCGGAACGGTACATTTTTCCACCCAGGCATGTTGGGAGGAGAAATGATCACTCCAGTTTTGTCATCGATCGGTCCTGGAGTTGATGCTCCAATCCCCCCTATCCGTTTGAATTCCACATTGTTTTCATTCAGGATCCTGTCAACCAAAATCCGAATCTGGCGAATTACTGAATCCGGGCCCTGTCGCACATTGATCAGTTCGGTCCGGGAATCCAGCACTTTGCACTGAAAGTCGGTCAATACGCAAACAAGTTTCTCAACTTGCACATCAACGCCGAGAAACACGTAGGCAGAAGAATTGATTCCGAACAAAACCGGCTTGCGTCCGCCGTTTGACTCCGCATAGCCCAATTCCTGAACCAATCCTTCTTCGACTAACTCGGTCAAAAGGTTGGACACTGTAACAAAGGTTAATTGTGTTCGGGAAGCTATCTCTGCCTTTGTGAGCGGTGAAGACTTTATCAAGGATCGCAAAATGGAAGCCTTATTAATGTTTTTCAACGTTACGGAACTTCCACCAGAAGGAACGTGTAGCATTCAAACAACCATCCATTCAAAAGTTGTTATTAAAAGCGTTTTGATAACTATATACTAAACAATATTAACTGATTCGTCAATATATTTAGATAGTATTATGCGCTTTGGGAATAATATGGAATATCCTCAGGGGAATCGTTACGGGCAAAATTAAGCGATCCCTTTCAATATGGGATGGTAAAATGTGTAGAGTTCTCTGGTTTGATAGAATCAAAATAAAAAGAGTGTCACTGCAATGGCGGCCAAACCGGCCAAGATGCGACTGATCAGCAAAATGATGCAAGACGATGCCAAGCAAATCAGCACGTTGGCTATAGCAAACACAGCAAGCCCGTGGCAATGATGCTTCATCTCCTTATCATGTCAACAGGGAGCCCCATCCTGGGAGTACCCACGACGTTCATGATGAAACTGAGCGTTTGTCGTCCCAGTCGTGCACGTCCTACATTATCGCATCATTGAAAAGAAGTAACCCGCCCTGTGGTCTGACAACCCGGGCGGGTTATTCGTGTCTGGGATCACGAGCCTTTTGCGTGACTCACTGTTCCTTACACTTATATTCCCAGATAACAAGAACACAGGGGTATATTAATCTCTTCCTTACAGAATGGAGGCTATATGCAACAAGAAGGTTACTCGTTTACAATTTCCAGCGCTTTTTGTATCAGATCGTCGGAAATCTCTTGTTCCAATAGATCGATGTTTTGCTGAATCCGTTCAGGCTGTTTGGTACCAACCAGGATGGAGCTAATTCCCTGATTCCGGTACAGGAATTGAAGCGCCAGGGCAGCTAATTTGTCACCGTCCCCTCCGACTAGTTCCAAAAGGGCGAGCACTTTTTTCTTGTGCGCAAACTCTTCATTCAGATGCGGCAACACACGCGAGGATAACAGACCAGTAGCGAGCCCGGAACGAATAAAGACGCCGATTCCTTTTTTCAGGCAAAGGGCGATGTTTTGTTCATTGGTTTGATCAAGAAGGTTATATCCCAATTGCATCACGTCAAAATCGCCCGACTCGATTAAGTGGGTGGCCAATTCCCCGTCGATCGAAGCGCCAAGGTAGCGGATTTTCCCTTCCTTTTGCGCATCTTTCATCGCGGCCAGGGTTTCCCCGGCTTCAATCACTTGTTCCGGATTGGGCCCAAAGTGGATTTGCATGATGTCGATCACATCCGTTTGCAATCGTTTTAAACTGCGGTCGATCGATTCCTTGACCGCACGGTAGGAAAAATCGTAATACGTATCCGGTTCATTGCTGTGTTCTCCGCATTTGGTGGCGAGAATGAATTCATGGCGGCGGGAGGACAAAAATTTGCCGATTCGCTCTTCACTACGATGGTAAGCGCTAGCCGTATCGATGAGATTGATCCCCAAGTCCAGAACAGTGTGGAGCACTTTTCCTGCTTGTTTTTCATCAGGCTTTTGTCTTTCCCGGCTATCCCCTAGGCCCCAGTCTCGCCCGATTTCCAAAGCGCCGAAGCCTAAGAAGGTAACCGATGTGCCCATGCGCGGAATTTCTCTTTTTTCCAATGCTTTTTTCATATTTTTCCCCTCCGGAATGCTCCCTTTATGAAAATGACAGGGTGAAACATAGTGATCGCCATAAATGTAGCGAATTGCCATGCTTCTGGCAACAAGATGGCGAAAATAGGTAAAATTCTATTAATTGTAAGTAGCTTGGTGTTTACTAACCAGACGGTCCGGGGCCCCAGATTTCCGAACAAGCTCTTCGCTCCCATTCAAAGTCCTTGACATTAAACTTTTTTATAGTAGATAATTTCAAAAAACTATTATAAAAGGTGATTAACATGAAAGTTGCTATTTGTCAGATCACACCGAAAACAAATGACAAGAATCGCAACAAACAAAAAATGAAAGAATTTACACTTAATGCGGTTAAGCAAGGTGCTAAACTGGTCGTATTTCCCGAGCTTGCGTTAACAGGCTATAACTGCGGCGATAGGTTTTTTGATCTTGCCGAAACGATTCCCGGTGAATCCACCCAGTTTTTTGCCTCGATTGCAGCGAAACACAAGGCCTATATCATTTGGGGCATGCCGGAGAAAAGCATTGACGGGATTCTTTACAATGCGGCAGCCTTTGTCGGACCGGAGGGTTATATCGGCAAGTGGAGGAAGCATACGCTTCCGGGACACGCCACCGATGAAGCGGGGCCCGGCGCCTTTCCCGACAGGCGGTTTTTCAAAGCAGGTGAGGGTCTCCCGATATTTCACACACCGATAGGGAACATCGGCATTTTGATCTGCTACGACATTTTTTATCCCGAATTGGCGCGTGCTTTGACGTTGAAAGGTGCGGATATCCTTGTTGGTATCTCCGGTTCGCCCAAATTTGAAAAAGAGATCTTCGAGCCGATCGTCAAAGTGCGCGCGATGGAAAATACAGTTTGGTTCATATATACCAATTTGGTTGGCAAGGAAGGAGACACGGAGTACTGGGGCGGCGGCTGCATCATTGGTCCGGGGGAAAAGAAGACGAAGGTTCCCGGCAGTCCGATCGTATGTAAAGCGCCCTATGAAGGAGAAAGCATCACCATTGGTGAGGTGGATGTGAAGAAAAACCGGGAGATCCGCCCTTACTTCCCCGTATTGAGAGATTTAACGACCAAAATGTACGAACAATTGGCCGATATTCATCGCAGACTAACGTAAGGGAGTGAGATAATGAGCAAGTGGAAAGAATGGTTTCAGGGACCACAGGATATCACAAAAGCCGAAGCCATTGAGGATTATGCTATTGGCCGAGTGCCGAAACGGTATCGCTGGCCGATCCCGGCGATTATTCTCGTGTTATGGGGTAACTCGACTGCGATGTTTTTTTTCACTTATGGAGCGGAGTTCAGCTACTTAGTCGGTTGGCCTACCATGCTTGTTCCGATCTTGTATTTTTTTGTCGGAGCGACGGCTATTGGCGCATGTACGATGAAGATTGCGAGCAAGGAAGGGTTATCGATGAGCCTTCTCACTCGTGGCTTGGGTTTCGGGTATATGGGCTCAGCGATAACATCCTTAATTTACGCAATCAATTATATCTTCTATTTTATATTCGAGGGAACAATTGTCTCTCACGCGATTGCCAATGTTGCCGGCATTGAAATCAATTCGCCAGGTGGAATCGCTATTTTTGCCGCGATCGGATTGGTCACCATTTGGTTTGTGTGGAAAGGTATGACTTCGATGCAATTTCTGCAGACGTGGGGCGTACCGATTTTTCTCGCTCTTTTTCTCTTCGGGTTATACGAGCTGTCTGCCAACTATGATGTTATCGGTCCGGTAGGTTGGATCCCGAAGGATAAGATATCGGCTACTACCATGTGGACGGTCATGAATATGGCGAACGGGCAGGTGGTATTTCAGGGATTGTTAGCGACTGATTACGGACGTTTTGCCAAACCCGATGTTACTTATAAAGGAACAGCGACCATCATGATAGGGATGTTAGTACCAATGACCGCCGTCATTATTTTAGGTGCCATGTTAGCCCATACTTTGCTCCCGCACCTCAAAAACATCAACCCCTATGCGATGGCATCCGATCCCGGTTTTGTCTTCCCGTTTATCATGGGCTTCCTCGGCATGGTGTTTGTAATTGTTACCCAGATACGTATCAATGTGATGAATCTTTATTCAGGTTCACTTGCGCTTTCTAATACGATGGATATCGCGTTTCGTTTCCGACCAGGGCGCCAGTGGTGGATGTTGTTGATTTGGTTTTTGGGTGTGGTATTCTACGCGAGCAACGTGCTTCAGTACATGGGCACATTCCTTGCGATTACGGGCATACTGACGAATACGTGGATATTGATAATGCTGGCTGATTACTATATTTGTCGTAAGGTGATGCGACTAGCTCCGTCTGATTTTGTTGAGTACCGACAAGAGTATCTTCGTTCCTGGAATCCGGCGGGAATGATTTCGCTGTCCGTTGCCGTGTTGATCGGCGCGCTGGGTGTATTTAACGTTTACCCAATCTACTACGCCTCGTTTCTCTCCATGATAATTGGTCCAGTTTTGCATGTCATGATCTCGACCGCAAGCAAAGGTCGCTATTACTTTAAAACTTTCCCTGACGATGTTCAAACCGATTGGAACCCGCCTCCCTTCTATCAAGGACCATATGCTCAAGGATAAAGTGTTGTAGCTTATTTGAAGCTAAGCATAAACAAATGGCCCAGTAATTGTTGACGCGTTTCGTCAACAATTACTGGGTCGACCATTTTCATGGCGTTGACCATTCTTGCCCAACGGTTGTTCATTCCTGATTGTTCCGTAATCTCGTAAATCTTTAACATAGAGGCGACTGATCAATGTGAGGCAACGACCTTTAACTCCTTTGGGGGATGGTACTCCAATTCCGTTGACAGTGGCAAAGAAGCTCATCGGTTCTACAGAACCGTGAGAAAGAATATCCCACAATTTCTTTGTCATACGCGTCGATCACGGCGAACAGACAGCCCCACACGTCACCCCCCTCATAGAGCAAGCATAATTTGAAGAAGTAGGATAGAAGCGAATAAGAAGCAGGAAGCTCTTAGGAAGTCAAAGTCAACTCTTTGGATTGCATAAAGTCCACATCCTCCCCCTCAACAAAGAGCACCCCTGTCTCCGTAGCTTACAGTTTTCACTGATTCCCACTGTCTGGCGAGATATTGTCGCGTTTTTCATTTTCAGCTACCCCAAAACCGGATCCGTATTGTTTGTGAGGGTCAGGGAATAAACGTATTGGCGAAATTTCCGTTCCAATACTCGTGTTGGTTCTGTGTCATTGTTGAACTCGAGCCAAAACGATACATGGTTCAAAACAACCCAGGCATCAGGTCGGATCCGATTGCGGCGATCGAACTTCTCACCCAGGGCCTCCAGCAGCCGGGATAAGTAAGCTGTCGCCTCGGCCGTAAATAGCCAAATCAAACCTTCACGCTCAACTCCATTCTCAATCAACCGGACCAGTATTTCATTAATGCCAAGGTAATGTCGGATGTGAGCCTCTGGAGCCTCCTTGACATACAGGTTGTCGCTCTGCATCATTTCCTTGACGTAGCGAATTCCTGCTTTGTTGAGCGAATAGGCGCGTCTGTCCCCTTGGTGCCGAATCCGCAAGGAATAAGCATTCCAGATAACTTTGCTCCTCCGTTTCACGCTTGCGGATCCGTTGGAGATACCATTTCAGCTGGTTTTTATTCCAGCCGGTGAAGATAAGCATCTTTCGCTTCGTCGCGATCCCCATATCATACAGAACCGCCTTCAGTTGTTCATCGCCTCCAAAAGAAGGATGTCCGATCCAATGAAAAAGCACCGAGAAACAACCTCCTATTTTTTTACTAATACACCATTTATACCAGGCGATTTCAGACCTCTATTATCCCTTAGATAGAGAAATGCCACCCGTCTAAAAAAGTCGCTAAGAACGGAAAATAGAAGGCCTTCAGCGGGCCATTCTCGGATCAATAGTCCGCAATCTGTACCACTTTCCGTTTTTCCTCTTTTTCCTGCTTCTGTTCCACTACCTGGCGGATCGTCGGTACGGAGCTGTTCATGTACTCCTCAATGAAGCGATCCACTTCCTCTACCGGTTTTGCCTCCTGGGATTGGGCTAAGAGCTCCCTACCCCACTCCAATCTCCACTCCTGGGCTTTTCCTTTTTCACGGTTAAGATAGTTGGCAATCCGGCCGTCAAGCATGTAGAAGTGCGGCGGTTCGTTTTTGACCACACAGGTGGTAATGGTGCTGCGTTCATCCTTTTAGGTGCGGGTAAACACCGCCACATTCCGTTCCCGCAGCCTGGATAGGAATGACGCTTCCAGATGGCCGGACGTCATTTCTTCCACGTTTTTTGCCCCGGCCATCTGGGCACAGCTTAGGATCGTCCCCATCGAGCTTTTGATGGCGTGCTTCAGTTTGGGATCGGTAAACTGTTGCTCTTGGGTGATCAGTCCCAGCCCGAATCCAAATTTCCGGTCCTCGGCGATGATTTTCGCCAGTACCGGTACTTGGACCAGGTGGGCCTCATTGATCATCATGAGGTGAATCTTGGATCCGATCGGTCGCTGTTTGGCGGTGTTGTGGTATACGTGGATCAAATGACCCACGGTTGTTTTGATGTTGAAATTGCTCAAGCCCAAGATGTCGATCAGGACGATGTGGCCCTCATACCGGCGAACGTCCAACGTCCATTCCAACTGGCAATAGCCAGCGCATGGCCGGATTTTTGAGCAGCGGATCCAACCGGTTGAGGATCGGTTCAACCTCTTCTTTGAACTCTTTATCCTGTAGCTGGACGTTTTTCCAGAACCGCTTGACATAAGGGTCTTTCACCTTGGCGATCACCCGATTTCGGAACTGGTCATTCCGGAACAGCTCCTCGATTCCGAGGATCGTGTGAACCTGGTCGTCCTCTAACAGCGTCTGAATCGCCATGGACAACAGTCGCTTGGTACGGCTCAAGCTGTCGCTGTTGGGCACCGTGGACAAGATTACTTCTGCTGCGGACTCAGCTACTTCATTTAGTGGTACACCAGCTGTCTTATGCAACAATTCAACCCGATTGTATACGTGGCATCCGGTGTGATCGGGAAGCAATGAATCTTGTCCTCGGGGATGGTGATCCCTTGCTGTTTCATGTGGCGCAGCCGGTTTAGAATGATGGCGATCGTCTCCCGGGCTGGGTCGATGTAGGTAAACCCGGGCGTGGTGTCTGGCTCTTTGACCCACATCTCCAGGATGGATTGGATCATCTCCACCATCATGCTGGATTTGCCCATCCCTGGCGGTCCCGTGCAGATAAAGTTTGGTCAGCTGTTCAAAATCAGTGCCGGCCGTTTTTGCAACGGATGGATAACTTCGCCAATGAACACCCCGTCGTTCAATTCCCGATCAACCAGGGATCGTTGGCCCTTCGCAAGGTGAACCTGATATCCCCGCTCATCCCTGTCTGCCGGCTCCTGGTAAATCGGATGCTCCGCTGGCGGCAAGTAGAACAGGTTGGCCAACTCCTTATGATGCGGTGCCGTATGCCTGCAACAGATACATCTTGTGATAGAGTCCCTTGCGTGCGATCAGTTCGTCATGAGTACCCCGCTCCACAATCTCTCCCCGATGCAATACCAGAATCAGATCGGCGTCCTGGATGGTAGACAAACGATGGGCGATGGCAATTGTCGTCCTCCCCTGACGCATGTGCCGTAACGCCTGTTGAATTGCCTCTTCCGTCTCGGTGTCCACATGTGCGGTTGCCTCATCCAACACCAGAATTTTCGGCTCCCGTGCCATGATCCGCGCTAACGACAACAACTGCCGTTGCCCGCTTGACAGGGAGGCTCCCCGTTCTCCCAGTTCCGTCTCATATCCCTGAGGCAACCGACGGATGAATGTATCGGCCTGTACAAACCGTGCCGCCTGTTCCACCCGATCGTTCGTGATATCGGGATCCCCCATTCGAATGTTTTCCCTGACCGTACCGACGAAGAGAAACGGGTCCTGTAACACCAACCCCATTTGACGCCTCAGTTCCTTTTCGTCATATGCGGTGAGTGGAACCCCGTCGATGAGAATCTCTCCCTGCCGCAACGAGTAGAACCGCATCAGCAGATTGATGATCGAACTCTTGCCACTACCTGTGTGTCCGACCAGCGCCACGGTTTGACCCGGCTCTACTGCAAATGAGATGTTACGCAGGACATCGTGTTGTCCGTCGTAGGAAAACGTCACGTTGCGAAACTCGATCCTGCCATGGGTGATGACAGGTTTCTCATCCCCCGTTTTAACAGGAGCTAGATCGCCCTCGTCCAATAGTTGAAATACCCGTTCAGCGGAGATAATCGCATTTTGCGCCTGCGACAGCTTCAGCATAATCTGGATGAACGGCTCAAACAGTCGCTCCAACAGATTCAAAAAGGCGTACATCGTCCCGATCGATACCACTCCGTCGAAAGAACGGATGCCGAATAGCGTCAATACCACGATTAAAGCGATGAGGTAAATGGCATCGACGGCGGGGCGGAGCAACAACCCGGCCAATTGGATGTTACGCATGTGTGCCCCATACAGTTCCATACTACTTCGCTCAAATTCCCGCCGCATCCGCTGTTCTTGGCGAAACGCCTGGATGATGGACATCCCTTGGATCGTTTCATTCAATTTGGTGTTGATCTCACTCACCAAGTTCCGCACTCGCCGGTATACTTGGGTGCTAAAGTGCCGGTACGCCTGCATTACACCACCAATGAGCGGCAGGATGATCAGGCAGGCGGAAGCCAATTTCACATCCAGCACAAACAAAGCGACAAAGGCACCGATGATAAACACGATGTTTTGGATAAAAGTAGACAGGACGTTGACAAACAGATCCTTCACCGCTTCTGTGTCGTTGGTGATGCGGGAAATGAGCGAGCCTCCTGGCGTACGGTCAAAAAAGGACAGGCCCAGACGCTGCACCTTGGCAAAGACGTCAACGCGCAGTTGCCGTACCACCCACTGGGCGATCCGGTGAAACGACAACAGTTGAAAATAGGTTAACACGACCGAAATCACATGCAGGGCGAGATAGCCGGCAGCAAACCCCCACAATACCTCTGCATCCAGTTTGCGGGGTGTCAAATGATCGTCGATAAACCATTTGATCCATACGGGCCCGGCCACACTGGCGCCGGTCGCCACCAACAAAGCTACTATTGCCCATCCCAATTCCCTGCGATGAGGTCGGAGATAACGAAACAACCTACGAGCGACCATTCGCCTGTCCTCCCTTCTGCACCAGCGACTCCATCTGCTGCCGTCGATACATCATCGCATACCATCCATTTCGGGCCATCAATTCATCATGCGTGCCGGACTCCGCGATTGTTCCACCATCCAAGACGAGAATCAGGTCGGCATGTTCAACCGCACTCATTCGATGAGCGGCAATCCATGTAGTTCGATCGGTCAGATGACGGCGGAGCGCTTGCAGGATGTTTCGCTCGGTCTCCGCATCCACCGCAGACAATGCATCATCCAGGATCAAAACGGGCGGATCGAGCAGCAGTGCGCGGGCGATGGAGATCCGTTGCTTTTGTCCACCGGATAAGGTGACACCACGCTCGCCCACCATTGTCTCGTAGCCGCGGTCAAACCGGAGTATATCCTCGTGAATTCTGGCCAATCGAGCTGCGGCCTCGATCTCCTCGCGCGTCGCTTCCGGTTTGCCGAAAGCGATATTCTCCGACACCATAGTCGAGAAAAGGAAGTGATCCTGCGGCACATAACCAATGATCCCCCGTAGGACTTCCAATCGGTAGGCAGACAAGGGATGCCCGCCCAACCGGATAACGCCGTCCGTCACGTCCCACTCCCTGAGCAGCAAACGAAGCAATGTGGATTTCCCGCTGCCCGTCTTGCCTACCACCCCTACTGTCTGGCCAGGCTGTACATGCAAATGGATCTGTTGCAACGCGGGAGAGGTTTGCCCGGGATAGGTGAAAGAGTTGATGTGCACCTCCATTTCCGTGGAGGAAGTTCGGTCCAATGTCGCCTGCTCTTCGGTGGTCTCCGGTTTCACTTCCAAAAGCGAACGAATCCGATCGTACGAAGCGCTTCCCCGTTCCAGGATGTTGATCAGCCATCCGAACGCCAACATCGGCCAGATCAACCGCCCCAGGTAAATGGAAAACTGGGTCAGCTCACCGACGGTGATTTCACTCTGTACAACGTAGTAGGCACCGACTGCCACCGTCAGGAAAAACGAAAAACCGACGATCCCTGAGATGGTTGGCTCAAACAAGGCATCCACCCGGGCCACCGCGATATTTTTCTCCGCCACGTCGTGTGTCAGTATGCGAAACGCCTCCGTCTCCGCATCTTCCAGCCCCATCGCCTTGATCACCCGCACCCCGGAGATGTTTTCCTGCACTTTGTCGTTCATCGTGGAAAACGCCTCTTGCGCCCGGTGAAACCGCTCATGCAACAACCGACCGTAATGGCTGACGGCCCACGCCATCACAGGCAACGGCAACAAGGCGACTACCGTCAGTTTCCAGTGAATGGTGAACGCCATCGTGCAAACTACCAGACCACCCAATGTCAGCGAGTCCACCAAGGTCAGCACACCCTCACCCGCCGTTTGCTCTACGGCGCTGACGTCGTTGGTGGCATGCGCCATCAAATCACCCGTTCGTCTGCGGTGAAAAAAGGCGGACGGCATACACGTGAAATGATGATACAGCCGTTCGCGCAACAATTTGCCCAGACGCATCGACGCCCCGAATAACATGACCCGCCAGATGTAACGCAGGAAATAGATCAGCACCCCGGACAATGCAAGCAATGTCATCCATACCCCGATCATACTGGAAGTCAGCGTGTCGCTTTCGATGGCATCGACAATCACACCGATAACATAGGGAGGAAACAGTTCCAATAATGCAACGAGAAACAGCGTTAACACCCCAACGATGTAACTCCTTTTTTCCTGACGGAAAAACCACCCAAGTTCCCGGAAAATCCGCATGATCTCCCCCCTGTCCACGAATGAACGGCACAAAAAACCACAGGCACGCTAACGCACCTGTGGAATGATGGGCAACCGGCAAATTTGCCGTATCAGTTTTGAATTCCATCAGGGCGGTATTGTGCCATTCGCTTCCTTTGCTTGATTTTTCCCATCACCCGTTGCATGGCACATCCCCCCTTCATAAAGATACAATTGCAATTGTACTAAAAATTCGCATCCTTGTAAAGAGTTGTAGGATACAAAGGGAAATACCCAGTCTCGAGGGAATGATGAACGAGTTTCCGAATTCAGCTCAGATAACTTCATGTGGATCCCGAAAAAGGAAACCCTAAATCTAATGATTATTTATGTCTTGACAGTTATATAACCAATAAGTAATATAATAGCCATGAAAAACCTGAACATCTTCGAGGTACTGGCCGAACCCAATCGGCGGCGCATTTTGGATTATTTAAGAGTACGTGAACGTACGGTTGGGGAATTAGTCGAACAAACCGCACTGAGTCAACCCGGTGTTTCCAAGCATCTTCGGATACTCCGCGAAGCTGGGTTGGTGGAAGTTCGTCAGGAAGCACAAAAGCGCTGGTACCGTCTGCGTCCAGAACCGCTCGCAGAAATTGATCATTGGCTTGAGCCATATCGACAATTCTGGTCGAACAAATTGGATGCTCTTGAAAAATATCTTGACGAGGAGGAATAATGTGCTGGCAACTGTAGAGAGAATCGCTGGAGGGTACGTGGCACGCTTTGAACGCCATCTGAATCACCCTGTCGAAAAGGTTTGGGCAGCGCTTACCCAACCGGAGAAACTGGCCAACTGGCTTGCTGACGCGGTTATTGAAGAGCTAAAAGAAGGAGGGAAAATCGAACTCACTTTCAGTAAAACAGAGGGAAATGTGGTGGTCTGTACAATTACGGAGGTCAAGCCACATTCCGTATTGGAATACACTTGGGGTGATGATCGGGTCCGTTGGGAGCTGTATCCAAAGCAGGACGGATGTTTGTTGGTACTCAAACAAATCTTCTACACCATCAACGACCAAAGTGCCAAAGACCTTGCCGGTTGGCACGTTCACACCGATATACTTCTCTCGGTGCTTGAAGGTCAGCTTGTTGAATTTTCATACAGCCGTTGGGAAGAGCTGTATGGTAAGTACACCAAAATGTTAAGTTCCCAAAGGAAGAGCAATTATAATGTGCTGGCAACTGTGGAGAAAATGGATGGAGGATACGTGGCACGCTTTGAACGCCATCTAAATCACCCTGTCGAAAAGGTTTGGGCGGCGCTGACCCAACCGGAGAAATTATCCAAATGGTTTGCTGACGCAGTTGTCGATTTAAAAGTTGGTGGTACAGTTGAACTTACGTTCAAGCCGGTAGGAAACACCGTATCCTGTACCATTACCGAGATACAACCGCAAACGGTAATGGAGTACACTTGGGGCAATGATAAGTTGCGTTGGGAGTTGTATCCCAAGCAGGATGGATGTTTGCTCGTATTAAAGGAGTTCTTTTCCGTTCTCGACAACCATCGTCCAAGAGATCTTTCCGGTTGGCATACCATCATCGATATGCTTCCAGCAGTGCTTGACGGTGAACCTGTAGAATTCTCCATGACCCATGCGCAACAGGCCTATGATCGATACAAAGAAATGCTAAGTCAGTGAAGGGAGCATTGATTCCGTTTGCCCACAAAAAGAAACCCGCCCAGGTCTTCAAAACCTGGACGGGTTTTATATATCCAGCTTTTTATACTCCTCCTCGTTGTAATTTATTCTTGGGATGATCATCCGGTGGATTTGGCTTCTCAGATGGAACGTGGCCGCCTAGGTTTACTTCTTTGTAGAGCGCGGTTGGGACGAGCCAGATTGATATTTAACAGACACACGCTAACCAAGACCATCAATTGCGGCTATTTTCCGCTCCAATCCCAGGAGTTACCCTTTTATTCCACCACACGACCCAGCAGCACAAAATCGAAATACCACCCGTCGATCTGGATTGCCCTCTTCGACACCCCTTCCCGTTGAAATCCCATCTTTTCACACAAACGAATGGCTCGTACATTATCCGAACGTGTTCTTCCGTTGACCTTTCGAATCCCCGCCCGTGGACACCAATCCAGCAGTCCTTGGATCAACTTCGAACCAATTCCGTTTCCCCAATAATCCCGCAAGACGGCAGCTCCTGCCTCCCCTACATGCCGGGTACGTCGGGTAGTACCCCCGGTAAACGTTAGCGTACCCACAATCTCTTCTCCTGACTGGGCCACCAAAAACAGCGAATTGGAACGAGCGGACATCTCTTCGATGAATTGCTCTTCCTGTTCTACCGTCAAACTCATTTCATCCGGTTCCGATGACAAAAAATCCGACTCCATCGTCACCTGTTGAAGACAGGAAAGGATGGCGGCGGAATCCTTCCTTTCCGCTTCCCGAATCACGATCCGCTTTTGACGGTTCGGCTCCATTTCCCATTCACCTTTCCCGGATTTCACTCAAAATTTTGCCTGATTAATCCTATCCAATCTAGTTTTGTTTTTTATACGTTTCACAGTCCGTTTATTCCTTTCATCTCCCTCATCTGATTGCCTATGGCGTAATCCATCTCTCGTGTGATACCATGTCATTTAGTGAAATCCGCTATTTTAGCAGTGGAGGAGGCACAGGGGACAACCCCTTGACGGACATGAAACAACCGAGTCAGATTCGCAATATCGCTATCATCGCACACGTCGACCACGGCAAAACTACACTGGTCGACGCCATGCTGAAACAAAGCCGTATTTTCCGCGAAAACCAACAGGTGGCGGAACGCGTGATGGATTCCAACGCACTGGAACGGGAACGGGGAATCACGATTCTTTCCAAAAACACCGCCATCGAATACAAAGGGATCAAGATCAACATTGTCGATACACCAGGGCACGCCGATTTCGGCGGTGAAGTGGAACGCGTCATGAACATGGTGGACGGGGTTCTGTTGTTGGTCGATGCAGTAGAAGGTCCCATGCCGCAGACCCGGTTCGTGCTGCGCAAAGCCCTGGAACGGGGTCACAAAGCGATCGTCGTCGTCAACAAAATCGACCGACCCAACGCCCGGCCTGACGAAGTGGTCAATGAGACCTTCGATTTGTTCGTCGATCTGGGTGCGACGGATGAACAAGCCGACTTTTCCGTGATCTACACCAGCGCGATCAAAGGATGGGCCGGGACGGAGCCGGACCGTTTGGCGGATACGTTGGAACCGCTGTTTGAACGGATCGTAGCGGACCTTCCCGCCCCGAAAGTAGACCCGTCGGGTCCGACGCAACTGCAGGCGACATTGATGGGCTACGACGAATATAAAGGAAAAATCGTCATCGGACGATTGAACAGCGGGACGATCCGCCGCAACCAAAATGTCTTGTGGATGCGGGCTGACGGGACTTCCCACCCGCTTAAAGTGGCACAAGTTTTTACCCATCGCGGCCTGAACCGGATCGAAGTGGAGGAAGCCACAGCCGGTGATATCATCGCCTTGACAGGACTGGGCGACGTCGGGATTGGGGACACGATCGCCGACCCTGATGATCCGCGACCGCTGCCGCCAATCAAAGTGGAAGAACCCACCCTGCGCGTTACGATCGGAGTAAATACCAGCCCGTTCGCCGGACGGGAAGGCAAATACGTCACCTCCCGCAAACTCCGGGAGCGCCTCTATCTGGAAGCGGCCAGGGATGTTGCCCTGCGCGTCTCCGACACGGACTCGCCGGATGTCTTTCTCGTAGCCGGTCGGGGCGAGCTTCATCTTGGCATCATGATTGAAAACATGCGCCGGGAGGGATACGAATTTCAAGTCAGCAAACCGGAAGTCATCATGAAGCGGATCGACGGCCAGCTGTGTGAACCGTTTGAGATGGTGGAAATTGAAGTGACCAGCGAGCATCAGGGGGCCGTTGTCGAGCTGCTCGGTCAACGAAAGGGACGGATGCAGGATATGCAAATCCGGGAGGACGGGATGGTATTCCTTCAATATCTCGTTCCTACTCGGGGCTTGATCGGCTTCCGCCAGCAGTTCCTCACCGCCACACGCGGCGAAGGTGTGATGAACACCTTGTTTGCTGGTTATGAACCGTACGTGGGAGAGATTCAGACCCGCAATTTCGGATCGCTGATCGCGTGGGAATCGGGTGTGGCTACCACTTACGGGCTTCATGCCGCCCAAGATCGCGGTCAGTTGTTTATCGAACCCAACACCGAAGTATACGAGGGCATGATCGTTGGCCAGCACATCCGGGAAACCGATCTGGAAGTCAACGTATGCAAGAAAAAACAACTGACCAACTTCCGTGCCGCCGGATCGGACGACGCCCTTCGTCTGGAACCGCCGCGCAAAATGAGTTTGGATGATGCCATCGAATATTTAGCGGATGATGAATTGCTGGAAGTAACACCTGTCTCCTTCCGGCTGCGCAAACGCTACCTGACCAAAAGCGAACGAAAACGTGCGCAAGCGGTAAAAAAAGAAGGTTGATGAGCCACACATTGAAATTACACACGGCTCCGGTCCCACCGTTATGAGGGTGGGATCGGAGCCGTGTGCGTTTAAAATTTATTTCTCACTTTTCCGTCAAATGATATGATAGAATCATTAACCAAATCGTTTTTCCCAAGGGGAGAATTTGATGAAAGAATTCGACGTGATCCAAGTCGGCAATGTGATTCGAAAGGTGCGCAAAAACAAAAACCTGCGTCTCGAGGACCTGGCCGACGAAAACATCTCACCGGCCACAGTGAGCAACATCGAGCGCGGCGTTCCCCATGTCAGTCCCGATAAACCGTTGTATCTGCTGGACAAACTCGGGTTGACGCTGGAACAAATCCCGCAATTGTTGGAATGTGAAACGCACAAGGAAAACAAATTGCTGATCCGGTTGATGGCGATCGAATCCTCCATCGGATACGGCGACAGCCGCGAACTGTTGTCGGAATTGGACGGCTTGGGTATCGGGGACGACCACAAATTTGCACCCACTGTGTACTATTTGAAAGGAAAGTGTCATGTCGCCGACGGAAACTGGAAAAAAGCGGAGAAAGCGCTGTATAATGAATCCGACTGGCCAGTCACTACAAGACGGAAGAAAAGTACAACATCGAAGCTGCTTCATTCTGTGAGTTGAGCGTATGCAGTTACAGGCAGAACCAACTGGAGCATGCCCTTCAATTTGCTGAGAACGCTCTTAAGACATTTGTCGAGGACGAAGAACTTGACACTCCACACGGCTAAAGCCGTGGGATTCTTGAGTGGTTAACGCCCTCAGTCCATTTCTGTTTCGGGCAACCCTCAAGCTAAGGGGTGTGTCATCACCCCATCCCATGCAGTTCTACGTTTCTTGCCGTATGTACCCACATGG